>NZ_JAUSUL010000001.1:300000-392500 GCF_030814015.1 Amorphus orientalis | reverse complement strand
GGGCTTGCCGAGTTCGCGGACGACCGCTGCCTTCATCATGGGTGCCATCGATAAAAGACCCTCCGACTCACATGAACCAGTTATAGAATCCCGCACGCGCGTGACCGTTCCATGACGTGGATCAACGTGGGCGGGAATTTCCCGGACTATTGCTCCTCGTGCCGACGGAAACGGCGGGGTCGGGCGGCCCGTTCGACAGGCCGCCGCGCTTGACAGTCGGGGCCGCTGCGGCCAACGTCCGTTCAACCTCTGTGACGAAGTCTTTCAGTTCGTCATCTTTCTGCCACGCCGGATGATTTTGGTGGCACGCTTGGTGGTCCATGCAGGGCCCCGTGTTTCGATTCGTCCGCAGATCCGGGAACAGACGCTGCAAAGATGAAAGTTGGCTGGCATCACCACGCCACGGCGCAGAAGGTCGACCTGGGGGAAGAACCGCCCCTCGTCGTCGGCCCGACGGGTCCGGAAGCCTTCGGGCGACGCTCGGTCAGCATTCGCTGGCTGACCGGAACGGTTCTCACCGGCATCACGTCCATCGTCCTGATGGGCGGCGCGCTGATCGGATCCCTCGACGGACGCTATTCCATCACCCTGCCCGCGGCCGCCCACATCGGCGAGTTCGCCCCTTATGCGTCCCAGACCGGACTGGCGACCAAGGGCGACCTGATCAAGCCGGCCGCGGAAGAGTTCTCCAACAAGCAGATCGTCGAGGTCAGCACCGTCACGCGCCAGGGCGAGCGCAACCTGATCAAGAAGCAGCCCTACGCCCTGGTCACCGCGAGCCTGATCACGCGCGCGAGCGACATTGCGGAAGACATTCCGCCCTTCAATCCGCTTTCCATTTTCGCCGACACGACCGTCTTCCCGAGCCGGGCCGCCACCGACGCGATCTACGACGCCCAGGTCGACGGCGAGATCACCATCACCGAGCAGGATTTCCCCACCGGCCACCAGCTGGCCTACGCCCCGAGCGCGACCATGTCGGCCGATGAGGCCGAGGCGCAGCTCCGCGAGCAGCAGTGGTTCGACGGAACCGCCTCGGTCGAGTTCGCCAACACCTCGCTTGCCTCCGACCACCGGTTCGACTTCGCGTTCGCCGATCCCCGCAATCTCGGCGACACGGAGATCAGCATCGTTCCGGAGAACGTCTCCGAGCTGATCAAACGCGACGACGAGACCGGGTCCGTCGGCTCGGCCGACGAAGTCATCGCCCTGGTGGCCAAGGGCGACACGCTCGAGGACGTGCTGAGCGAGTACGGAGCCGACCCGGATGCCGTCGAGGCGATCCACGCGGTGCTGCGCGATCAGTGGAATCTCGAGGAGGTTTCCGCCGGTCAGACCGTCCGCATGGAAGTCGAGCGGATCGGGTTTGACGGCAACGCGCGGGTGCAGCCGGTTCGGGTGAGCATCTATGACGACGCCAGCCATCTGGCGACCGTTGCGATGACCGACGCGGCCGAGTTCGTCGCCGCCGAGCCGCCGGCCGATGCGGAACCGGGCGTTCAGGTCGCCTCGGTGAAGCAGCAGCAGTCGCCCCGGCAGCAGGGCAGCGCGCCGTCGGTCTACGATTCCCTCTACCAGACCGCGCGCGAGCACGAGGTTCCGGAAGACCTGATCGACGATATAGTGCGCACCTTCTCGTTCGACGTCGACTTCAACGGCAATGTCCGGGCCGGCGATCAGTTCACGGTCTTCTATGCGGTGCCCGACGAGAAGGCGGACGTCGAAGCGCCTTCGGAGGTGCTCTATGCGGCGCTTACGGCCGGCGGCGTCGAGCGCCGCTTCTACCGCTTCCGCACCCCCGACGACGGCTCGGTCGACTTTTACGACGAGAGCGGCAAGAGCGCGAAGAAGTTCCTGATGCGCAAGCCGATGGCCCGGGGCGTGTTCCGCTCCGGCTTCGGCTACCGCCGCCACCCGATCCTCGGCTATTCGAAGCTGCACTCCGGCGTCGACTGGGCCGCGCCGCGGCGGACGCCGATCTTCGCCTCCGGCAACGGCACCATCAAGGAGATCGGCTGGAAATCCGGTTACGGCCGCTGGACCCTGATCAAGCATGCCAACGGCTACGAAAGCGGCTACGCCCACCAGTCCGGCTTTGCCGACGGGCTCGAGAAGGGCAGCAAGGTCCGCCAGGGTCAGGTGATCGGCTATGTCGGCTCTACCGGCCTGTCGACGGGCCCGCACCTCCACTACGAGGTGCACGTCAACGGCCGGCCCGTCGACCCGCTCCGCATCCGCCTTCCGCGCGGCCGCGAGCTGACCGGCGACGTCCTGGCGACGTTCGAGCGCGAACGCGATCGCATCGACGCCCTGATCCAGCGCGAGATCCCCTCCGAAGCGAAGGTCGCGAGCCGATAAGGCACCAGGTGCCGGCCCGGAGCGGCCGGCACGCGGGTTTTCGCGTGGTGCACCGGGCTTTTCTCAGACCATCGGCGGATTGAGCCGCGCAGCGCCGGCCTGACGGCGGTAGGGGAAGTAGGGATAGGGCGCAGGGGTCACGCTCGCCGCATCCAGCCGCGCCTTCTGATCCTCGCTCAGCGCCCAGCCGATCGCCCCGAGATTGTCGCGCAGCTGCCGCTCGTTGCGGGCACCGAGGATCACCGACGACACGGTCGGCCGGGTCGTCAGCCAGTTGATGGCGATCTGGGGAATCGAGCGGCCCGTCTCCGCTGAGATCTGGTCCAGAACGTCTACGATGGAATAGAGCCGCTCCTCGTCCACCGGCGGGCCGAGATCCGCGGTGTCGTGCAGCCGGCTTCCGTCCGGCAGCGGCCGGCCTCGACGCACCGCGCCCGTGAGCCGGCCCCATCCGAGCGGGCTCCAGACCAGGGCGCCCACGCCCTCCTCCGCGCCGAGCGGCATCAGCTCCCACTCGTAGTCGCGACCGACCAGCGAATAGTAGACCTGGTTCGCGACGAAACGCGGGTAGCCGTAGCGGTCGGCGACGGCGAGCCCCTTCATGAGCTGCCATCCCGAATAGTTCGATACGCCCACGTAGCGGACCTTGCCAGACCGCACGACCATGTCGAGGGCCTGCAGTGTCTCCTCGACCGGTGTGCCCGCATCGAAGGCGTGAAGCTGCAGGATGTCGATATGATCGGTTCCGAGGCGGCGCAGGGCATCATCGGTTCCGGCGAGGATCCGGTGCCGCGAGGTGCCCGCTTCGTTGGGTCCCTCTCCCATCGGGAGCCCCAGTTTGGTTGAAATCATGAGCCGGTTGCGCCGGCCCCTGATCGCGGCGCCGAAGGCCGTCTCCGCATCGCCGTCGGAATAGACGTCCGCGCTGTCGAACAGTGTGACGCCGGCCTCGAGGCAGATGTCGATCAGACGATCCGCCTCATCGCCTCTGGTCTGGCCCCAGTGTTCGAACAGGGGGCCCTTGCCGGCGAAGGTGCCGGTTCCGAAGCTCAACACGGGCACCTGCAGGCCCGAACGTCCCAACCTTCTGTAGTCCATGGTTCCAATCTCCTCACGACAGGGCTGACGCGAAGATTGGACGCGGCGACGCCGATGAATAGATTGGCGCCAAGAACTTCACTCATGAAATGGATTCCACAATGGTGGACGTGAACCGCTCCGCTGAAATGCAGGTGTTCGTGCGCGTGGTGGAGAATGGCGGCTTCGCCGCCGCAGGTCGCGTCAGCGGCATGACCGCCTCGGCGGTGAGCAAGCTGGTCGGCCGACTGGAGAATCGGCTCGGCGCCCGTCTCGTCCATCGGTCGACCCGGAAGATGGCGGTTACGCCCGAGGGCGCGGCGTTCTACGAACGGGCGGTCCGCATTCTCGCCGACATCGCGGAGGCGGAACGCATGGCGGGGGCCGGCGAGGCTGCCGCGGGCCGGGTTCGCTTGAGCACCAGCGCGTCCTACGCGAACGCCGTCCTCTTCCCGATCCTGCCGGAATTTCTGGCGGCCTATCCGGATGTCGTCGTCGATGTAGGCGTGACGGACGATCTCGTGGACCTCGTCGAACACAGGGTGGACGTAGCCGTCCGCGCGGGGCGGCTTGCCGAAAGCCGGCTGATCGCGCGGCGGCTGGGGGCGACCCGGATGGTGATCGTCGCCGCGCCCGGCTATCTGGAGACCGTCAGCATTCCGAGCCATCCGAACGACCTCCGCAACCACAATCTCCTCGGCCTCTGCAAGGATGGAACGGTGCTTCCGTGGCCGTTCCAGGTCGACGGCGAACGCGTCGAGCTGCCGGTGCGTGGCAACGCGGTGACGGGAAACGGGGACGGCCTCAGGCGGCTGGCAATCGCCGGTGCGGGGCTCGCCCGCCTCGCCCGCTTCACGGTTCAGACCGACATCGCCGAAGGCCGGCTGGTCCCCGTCCTGGAAGAGGCCGTCACCGGCGACGAATTGATCTTCCACGCCGTCTATCTCGGCCAGCAGGCGCCACTTCCCGGCCGGGTCCGGGCGCTGCTCGACTTTCTGTTCGCCCATGGCCGGATCCCGGACCCGGAGGCCTGACCCGGATCCGGGTGACAGCGCGGCTCGTCGGGCGAACCGCCGACCGCAAAAAAGAAACCGGGACCGACCCGCAGCCGATCCCGGTTCCATTTCCGACCTTGCCGGGAGGCACCGCTCCCGGCAACAGCCACCCGTCGTCAGGCAGCGGCGCTCGCGCTGCGCTCCGGCTCGAACACCAGCCGGTCTCCGGCCGGCGTCACCTTCACGGTGTCGCCATCCATGACCTCGCCCTGGAGGATCTTCTCCGCGAGCGGGTCCTGGACCTGCTTCTGGATCACCCGCTTCAGCGGCCGGGCGCCATAGACCGGGTCGTAGCCCTTGTCGGCGAGCCACTCCCGCGCCCCCTCGTCGAGCATGAGCTCGATCTTGCGATCCTCCAGCAGCTTGCGCAGGCGCTTCAGCTGGATGTCGACGATCGAGGCCATCTGCGCCCGCTTCAGGCGGCGGAACAGGATGATCTCGTCGAGCCGGTTCAGGAACTCCGGCCGGAAATGCCCCCGGACGGCTTCCATGACCAGATCGCGCACGGCGTCCACGTCCTGCTCTTCCGGCTGATTGGCCAGATATTCGGCACCGATGTTCGACGTCATGATGATCAGCGTGTTGCGGAAGTCCACCGTGCGGCCCTGACCATCGGTCAGCCGGCCGTCATCGAGCACCTGCAGCAGCACGTTGAAGACGTCCGGATGCGCCTTTTCGATCTCGTCGAACAGGATCACCTGGTAGGGCCTGCGCCGCACCGCCTCGGTCAGAACGCCGCCTTCCTCGTAACCGACATAGCCCGGAGGCGCCCCGATCAGGCGGGACACGGCGTGCTTCTCCATGAACTCCGACATGTCGATGCGGACCATGGCCGTATCGTCGTCGAACAGGAACTCCGCCAGCGCCTTGGTCAGCTCGGTCTTGCCGACGCCGGTGGGGCCGAGGAACATGAAGGAGCCGATCGGACGGTTCGGGTCCTGCAGACCCGCCCGGGCGCGGCGCACGGCCGTGGAGACGGCGTGGACGGCTTCGCCCTGACCGACGACGCGCCGCTCCAGCGCATCTTCCATGCGCAGAAGCTTGTCGCGCTCGCCTTCGAGCATCCGGTCGACGGGAACGCCGGTCCAGCGCGAGACGACCTGCGCGATGTGGTCGGCGGTGACCGCCTCCTCCATCACGTCGCCCTTCTCCTCCGATTCCTCGACGACGGCGAGCTTGCGCTCCAGGTCCGGGATCACGCCGTAGGCGAGCTCGCCCGCCTTGGCCAGATCGCCGGCCCGCTGGGCCTTGTCGAGATCGATGCGCGCGTGGTCGAGCTGGGTCTTGAGGTCCTGGGCGCTCGAGAGTTTTTCCTTCTCCGCCTGCCAGCGGGAGGTCATCTCGGCCGAACGCTCCTCGTAGTCGACCAGCTCCTTCTCGAGCTTGGCGAGCCGGTCCTTGGAGGCCTCGTCGTTCTCCTTGCGCAGGGCTTCCCGCTCGATCTTGAGCTGGATGATGCGCCGGTCGAGCTCGTCGAGCTCTTCGGGCTTGGAGTCCACCTGCATGCGCAGCCGCGCAGCCGCCTCGTCGACCAGGTCGATCGCCTTGTCTGGCAGGAACCGGTCGGTGATGTAGCGGTTGGAGAGCGTCGCGGCCGCCACGATCGCGGAATCGGCGACGCGAACGCCGTGATGCAGCTCGTACTTCTCCTTCAGGCCGCGCAGGATCGAGATCGTGTCCTCGACGGTCGGCTCGGAGACGAACACCGGCTGGAAGCGCCGGGCGAGAGCCGCGTCCTTCTCCACGTGCTTGCGGTACTCGTCGAGCGTGGTGGCGCCGACGCAGTGGAGTTCACCGCGGGCGAGCGCCGGCTTGAGCAGGTTCGAGGCGTCCATGGCCCCGTCGGCCTTGCCGGCGCCGACCAGCGTGTGCATCTCGTCGATGAACAGCACGACGCCGCCTTCGGCCGCCTCGATCTCCGACAGGACGCCCTTCAGCCGCTCTTCGAACTCGCCGCGGTACTTCGCGCCGGCGATCAGCGCGCCCATGTCGAGGGCGAGCAGCCGCTTGTCCTTCAGGCTTTCCGGCACGTCGCCGTTGACGATGCGCAGCGCGAGGCCTTCGACGATCGCCGTCTTGCCGACGCCGGGCTCACCGATCAGAACCGGATTGTTCTTGGTCCGGCGCGACAGCACCTGCACCGTGCGCCGGATCTCCTCGTCCCGGCCGATGACCGGATCGAGCTTGCCGTCACGGGCGTTCTGGGTGAGGTCGCGGGTGTAGCGCTTCAGCGCCTCGTACTGGCCCTCGGCGCCGGCGGTATCGGCCGTGCGGCCCTTGCGCAGGTCGCTGATCGCGGCCTCGAGCTTCTGCGGCGTGACGCCGGCAGCCTTGAGGATCTTGCCGGATTCAGCGCCGGTCTCGCTGGCCAGGGCCAGCAGCAGCCGCTCGACAGTGACGTAGCTGTCGCCCGCCTTCTTGGCGAGCTTCTCGGCCGCCTCGAAGACCTTCACGGTCTCGCGGGCAAGATAGAGCTGGCCCGCACCGGTGCCTTCGACCTTCGGCATCTTGGCAAGGGTCGCCTCGACGGCAGCCAGCGCGTCCGCCGCGCGGCCACCGGCCTTCTCGATCAGGCCGGCCGCCAACCCTTCCGGGTCGTCAAGCAGCACCTTCAGGATGTGCTCGGGCGTGAATTGCTGGTTGCCCTGGCTCATCGCCAGGGTCTGCGCGGACTGCAGGAAGCCGCGCGCTCGGTCACTGTATTTTTCGAAGTCCATCAGGCTCTTCTCCTTCCCGCCTGCCGTCCCTGAAGGCCCGGCGGCGTCGTTCCCCGACGACGGAATCGCGTGTTTCAGAAACCACCCGTCCCGCCGAAGCGCATTGCGCTCGATCACAAACTGCCGCGTCGAGGCGTCGGCATCGCGGACGAGCGCATGACCGTTCTGTCGAGCTGGCCCGGCCAGCTCGATAAACGGCGGCTGCGGCCCCGAATACGGCAACCGCAGACCTCAATATGGTGTTGCCTGAATGCAACAAAAGAGGGGAGGCAGGGGAAAAATGGCGGGGGCGGAACCCCGTTCACCGGGCTGTGCCAGACGCACGGCGGGATCGGTCAACCGCCTGGTCCGGATGCGCTTTCCTGTCGCACCGGACCCTGACCGGTGACGATGTCGACCGGACATGCAAAAGCCCGCCACAACGGCGGGCTCTGCGGGGCGACGAGCGCCCGTTTCTGACGGAAGCCTCCGCAGCATGTCCCGTTCAGACCAGCCTGGCCTGAACGGACTGCCCGTCGGATCGGCTCCGGACCTCTCATCGCCCAGCTGGTTGCATCCGAGCAGAAAGATAAGGTTCCGAGGCCACCGCCGCCTCAGGCTGGACAGCTCACGCGTCGGAGGACGCGGTCTCGCCGTCCTGGGTCTGGGCCGCCGGAGCGCCTTCGGCAGCCTGATCGCTGCTGGCGCGTCGGGTCCGGGTACGCGGGCTGCGCGGGGTCCGGGCGCGGCGACGCGGCTTGGCCTCTCCGCCCTCGGCGTCCTCGCCGGCTTCCGCACCGGTCGACTGATCGGCCTGGGCCTCGTCACCCGACTTGGCGTCCGCCGCGGGTGCCTTGTCCCCGGACGCGCTGTCGCCGTCGTCCTTGGCGGCGTGGCGATCGGCCCCGTTCGACCGGGAGCGGTTTCCGTTCGAGGCCTGACGCTCGAACCCGGAATCGCTCGGCTGATCGGCGTGGGCCGGATCCGAGTGGGCCGAACCGTTGCCGCTGCCGTTGCCGTTGCGCTGATCCGCGCCGTTGTCGGCCTGATCGTCATCGCGCTGCGCGGACTGCTGCGGCTGATTGGAGCCCTGCGCCGCAGCGACGATACGGAAATAGTGTTCCGCGTGCTGCAGATAGTTCTCGCCCATCACCCGATCACCGGATGCCTGGGCATCCCGCGAAAGCTGGAGATATTTCTCGGCGATATGCAGGGCCGTCCCACGCACTTTCACGTCGGGACCGTTCGACTCGTAAGTCTTGGTGAGCGGGTTCGGCCCCTTCCGGTTCCGACCGCGCAGTCGCTTGTTAGGATTTCCTTGTCTCATCCGATCGTTTCTCGTTCGGAAGCAGGTAAGACCGGTCGTGAGCGTTCGTCACTGCATCCGGTCTCGGCGCCGTGGCTAAGCTCTCAGTGTCCCGGGGAACACGGAAAACTCGTGCCGTCAAAGTCCAGCGTCGAATCGAGCTCTGTCGCCCGGCGCGAACGCTTGGGAGCAATCCAGGTCGATCGGACCCGGACCGATTGCTCTAGCACCATTGGATCGAGCGTCGTCTCCGTCCCTTAGATCCCTCGGTTCGGGACTGCTCTGGCCGAATCGCACGTCTCGCTCGAACCCCGCCGGCTCGCCGCAATACCCATGTTTCCAGCTGGAAACGCGGTGGCGAGGGCAGTCGAGTTTGACGCGGTGGTCAGCGGCCTCCTCTTGGGCGCAAGGTTCAGGTTCGATTGCCTCTTCGCAGTCGACCTTTTCGGACACCCGCCTTTGGTCACCCGTGTCGGTGAGCGGCGTCCGTACCCCGTCGGCAACCGGAACGTAGCGATTTCGCTAGCAATTTCCAAGTCCAAAAATCCCACTGACGGCCCGGATTTTCGCCACAGAAGCCAAAATGTGGCTTCATGGCCACGTTGCGACCAGCACTCTGGCATGCCCCGCCATGTCAACGCGCGGCGGCGCGACGTCAAAGCCCGCGGCGCGGCACAGCATGGCCACCGATTCGGCCTGTCCGACGCCGATTTCGAGAATCAGCGCGCCGGCTGGTGCGACCAGACCCGCGGCTTGCGCCACCAGGCGGCGATAGGCGGCCAGACCGTCCGGCCCGCCGTCGAGAGCAAGCCGTGGGTCGTACGCCCGAACCCCGAGATCCAGCCGATCGATCTCGGCGCTTTCGATATAAGGCGGGTTCGACACCACCAGATCGAACGGGCCGCTTGCGGCGGCCGCGAGGTCGCCGACGCAGAACAGCGCCCGCCCGGACAATCCGAGTCTGTCGGCATTCCGGGCCGCGGTCGCTGACGCTTCCGCACTCAGGTCGATGCCGACCCCGATCGCCGCGGGACGTTGCGACAGCAGCGCCAGCAGGATCGCGCCGGTTCCCGTTCCTACATCCAGGATCTTGAGCGGCGCTTGCACGTCCGGCACCCGCTCCAGGGCCGCATCCACGACGGTTTCGGTATCCGGACGCGGTTCGAGCGTCGCCGGCGACAGCTCCAGATCGAGGCCGTAGAACGCGCGGCGCCCCAGAATCCGACCCACCGGCTCCCCGGCGAGCCTGCGCGCGACGACCGCTTCGATGCGCGCCGTCGCGTCCGGTTCGAGCGGGTCGGCGTCGGCCAGGATCATCCCGGTCGCGTCGAGATCGAGGACGTGCCCGACCAGCAGCCGGGCGTCGAGCCCCGCCGTGTCGATGCCGGCGGCCGCAAACCGCCCGCGCACGTCCCTGAGGACAGCGCCGACGGTCGCGCCGTCACGCATCCTGTTCGGCCAGGAGCGCGGCCTGATGTTCGGTGATCAGCGCGTCGATGACCTCGTCCAGCGCCTCGCCCGCCAGGATCTCGTCGAGCTTGTAGAGGGTCAGGTTGATCCGGTGATCGGTGACCCGTCCCTGCGGGAAATTATAGGTGCGGATCCGCTCCGATCGGTCGCCCGACCCCACCTGTCCCTTGCGCGCGGCGGCGCGTTCCTCGTCCAGCTTGCGCCGCTCTTCCTCGTAGAGCCGGGCGCGCAGCACCTGCATGGCGCGCGCGCGGTTCTGGTGCTGGGATTTTTCCGAGGACGTCACCACGATGCCCGTGGGCAGATGGGTGATGCGCACGGCGGAATCGGTCGTGTTGACGTGCTGGCCGCCGGCCCCGGAGGCGCGCATGGTGTCGATGCGAATGTCGGTGTCGGGGATCTCGAAATCGACCTGCTCCACCTCCGGCAGAACGGCGACGGTGGCGGCAGAGGTGTGGATCCGGCCGCCCGATTCCGTTTCCGGCACACGCTGTACCCGGTGCACGCCGGATTCGAACTTGAGCCGCGCGAAGACGCCGCGTCCCGCGAACGAGGCGATGATTTCCTTGTAGCCGCCGGCATCGCCCTCGCTCTCCGACATGATCTCGACCTTCCAGCCGTGCTTTTCGGCGAGGCGCTGATACATGCGGAAGAGATCGCCAGCGAACAGGGCCGCCTCCTGGCCGCCGGTGCCCGCGCGCACCTCCACGATGGCGCTCTTCTCGTCGGCCACGTCCGTCGGCAGCAGCCCGATCCGGATCTCCTGGGCCAGAGCCTCGACCTTCTCGACGAGGTCCGGCCGCTCCGCCTCGGCCATATCGCGCAGTTCCCGGTCGGTTCCCCTGTCGTCCAGAAGCGCGTCGATGTCGGCAAGCTCGGACCGGGCCTGCCGATAGGCCCGGATCTTCTCGACCAGCGGCTGCAGCTCGGCATATTCGCGCGACAGCTCGACATAGGCATCGGTCTCCTCGCCGGAAGCCATGCGGGCTTCCAGCTTCTCGAACCGATCGACCAGGGTGACGAGCTTTTCCTCGGAAAACATGGGGCTTTTTTCGATGTGACTGACAAAGGGAGTGGCGTGGCAGGCAAACGCCAGCGCGCTACAGCGGAATGTCGTGATCCTCGGCGTAGGCCGCCAGGAACGATCGCATGTGGCCGGGCCAGCGCCCCGGCTCCAGCCGCGGCAGAAGCCGGGCGCGCAGCCGGTCCACGTCGAGGGCGCGGGCCATCGCCTTGACCGGACCGATGGCGGCCGGCGGCATGGAGAGTTGCCGGTAGCCGAGCCCGAGCAGCGCCATCGCCTCGAGCGGCCGGCCGGCGAGTTCGCCGCAGACCGTCACCGGCACGTGGGCGCGCTCGCACTCGTCGACGATGCGCTTGAGCGCCCTGAGGAACGACACGCTCAGCGGATCGAACCGCTTGGTCAGCCGGGTGTTGCCGCGATCGGCGGCCAGCATGAACTGGAACAGATCGTTCGACCCGACCGAGACGAAATCGACCGCGGACAGGACCTCTTCCAGCTCGAACAGGAGCGAGGGCACCTCCAGCATGACGCCGAGCCGGATCGCATCGGGCGTGGCATGGCCGTGGCGCTTGAGATGCCGGATCTCCTTGTCGACCAGCGCCCGGGCGGCGGTGAACTCCGTCACCGAGGAGACCATGGGGAACATCAGCCGCAGCTCGCGGCCGGCAGCGGCGCGCAGGAGCGCACGGACCTGCATGCGCAGGAGACCAGGGCGGTCGAGGCCGAGCCGGATCGCCCGCCAGCCCATCGCCGGGTTCTCCTCCTCCACCGCCCGGATGTACGGCAGCACCTTGTCGCCGCCCACGTCGAGGGAGCGGAAGGTGACGGGCCGGTCCCCGGCCGCCTCGTAGATGCGGCGGTAGAGCTCCTCCTGTTCCCCGACCCGGGGCAGGCTGTGGGCCACCATGAACAGGATCTCTGTGCGGAACAGCCCGATGCCGGCCGCGCCGGATTCGTCGAGATGCGGCAGGTCGACCAGCAGGCCGGAATTGATCAGAAGGGTCAGGTCGCGTCCGTCGCGCGTGGTCGAGGGCGCGCTGCGCAGCCGGCGATACTGGGCCTGACGCCGGGCGCGGAAGCGCACCTTCTCCGCGTAGGCGCGCTCGATATCGGCCATCGGGCGGAAATGGACCACGCCGGTATCGCCGTCGACGATCACCGCGTCCTGGTCCTCCACGAGCGACACCGCACCCGCGACCTGCCCGACGGCCGGAATGCCGAGGGCGCGGGCGATGATGGTCGCGTGGCTGGTCGGGCCGCCCTCCTCGAGCACCAGGCCGCGCAGCTGATCGCGGTTGTAGTCGAGGAGTTCGGCCGGCCCCATGTTGCGCGCGATCAGGATCGCGTCTTCCGGGAACGTCGCGGCGCCGTGGGGGCGGCCGACGATCTCCCGCATCAGCCGGTTGGCCAGATCGTCGAGATCGTGCAGCCGGTCGCGCAGATAGGGATCGACGGAGCGCAGCATCCGCGCCCGGTTGTCGGACTGGACCCGCTCCACGGCCGCCTCGGCGGTCAGGCCGTTGCGGATCGCCTCCTCCATCTTGCGCACCCAGCCCCGGTCCTGAGCGACCATGAGATAGGCTTCCAGGACTTCCCGGTGCTCGCCGTGATGGGCGATCTCGCGCCGCGACATCATCTGGTCGAGGGAAAGCCGCACCTTTTCCAGCGCGCTGTCGAGGCGGGACAGCTCGCGATCGGCGTCCTCGGCGATCAGGTTGGTGACGACGACGCGCGGCTCGTGAAGCACCGCATGGCCGAGCCCCACGCCTTCGGCAAGCGCCGCACCCTCCAGATGCATCGTGCGCCTGAGATCGAGCGCGGGCCCCTGCTTGGCCAGGACCTCGATCTCGCCGGCCGCGATCATCTCCGCGATCACCATCGCGGTGGTCTGAAGCGCCTCGACCTCCTCGTCGTAATAGGTCCGATGGGCCTTGTTCTGGACGACCAGCACGCCGAGCGTTCGCCCGGAGCGCAGGATCGGCACGCCGAGAAAGGCGTTGTAGATCTCTTCACCGGTCTCCGGCTTGTAGGCGAAGGCGGGATGATTCTGGGCGTTGGGCAGATTGAGGGCGCGCGCGTCCGCCGCGATCAGGCCGACAAGGCCTTCGCCGATCCTCAGACTTGTCTGGTGCACCGCCGCCCTGTTCAGGCCTTCCGTCGCATAGAGCTCCAGCACCCCGTCGGAGCGCAGCACATAGACGGAACAGACCTCTGCCACCATGTTGGCAGCGATCAGGACGACGATCTTGTCTAGCCGTTCCTGCGCATCGATCGGCTCCGCCATAACCTCGCGGAGCCTTCTCAGAAGGAGGCGCGGACCGGCGAGAGAGCCTCGCATCGTGCCTCCCCGGAACCTCGAACGCCGATCTGACGGCACGCCAAAACGGCCGACCTCTCAGAGGTCAGCCGTTGTCAGGCAGTTGCCACCTTGTCGAGGTCATATACCGAATGCAGCGCTCGCACCGCAAGTTCCGCGTAGGCGGCGTCGATCAGCACGGAGATCTTGATCTCCGACGTGGTGATCGCACGGATGTTGATGCCCTTCGCCGACAGGGCGTTGAACGCGGCGGCCGCCACGCCGGTGTGGCTGCGCATGCCGACGCCGATCACCGACACCTTGACCACGTCGCAGGCGCCTTCCACGGCGGAATAGCCGATCTTGCCCTTCTCCGCCTCGAGCACCGCCATCGCCCGATCGTACTCGCTCTGGGGCACGGTGAAGGTGATGTCGGTGGTCGATCCGTCCGGCGAGATGTTCTGGACGATCATGTCCACGTTGATGTGGGAGTCCGCCAGGGGCCCGAAGACCGACCCCGCCACACCGGGCCTGTCGGCGACCCGGCGGATGGAGATCTGGGCCTCGTCCTTGGAATAGGCGATCCCGGTGACGACCTGCTGTTCCAAGATCTCCTCCTCATCGCAAATCAAGGTGCCGATCGGCTGATTGCCGGCCGCCCGGATCGCGTCCGGGTCGTCGAAGCTGGAGCGGACGAAGGTCCGCACACCGTGAATCATGGCCAGTTCGACCGAGCGCACCTGCAGGACCTTGGCGCCCAACGACGCCATTTCCAGCATCTCCTCGTAGGAGACGCGCGGCAGCCGGCGCGCGCCGGACACGATGCGCGGATCGGTGGTGTAGACCCCGTCCACGTCGGTGTAGATATCGCACCGGTCGGCCTGGATCGCTGCAGCCAGCGCAACGGCGCTGGTGTCGGACCCGCCGCGACCGAGCGTCGCGATGCGTCCGTCCGGAGCGATGCCCTGGAAGCCGGCCACCACCGCGACCTGTCCACCGTCGATGCGCTCAACAAGGCGTTCGCCCTCGATGCCGGTGATGCGGGCTGCGCCGTGAGCGGCGTCGGTGCGGACCGGGATCTGCCAGCCCTGCCAGGAGCGGGCATCGATGCCCATCGCCTGCAGCGTCAGCGCCAAAAGCCCGGAGGACACCTGCTCGCCCGACGCCACCACGGCATCGTACTCGCGGGCGTCGTGCACGGGCGAAATGGCGCGGCAATACTCGACGAGCTTGTTGGTCTCGCCGGCCATGGCGGACACGACGACGGCAACCTTGTTGCCGGCATCGACCTCGCGCTTCACATGGCGGGCCACGTTTCGGATACGATCAAGATCGCCGACGGAGGTCCCGCCGAACTTCATGACCAGTCGGGCCATGGGTGACTTACCGGCTCGTTGGTGATTGATATCTGGCGATCCGCATCGATTGCGGGTTTGCCGAACGGAATGGCGCGGTAGATATCACCGTGCAGCCCGGGCGGCAACTTGCCATCTTCCGGGTGGCGGAGCACGGCGGGAGGGGCTCTTCCGGGGCGCTGGGCGCCCAGCCGCACCCGAACCGACATCGACCGCGTCTTTATTCATTCGGGTCGACGCGACCAGACCCTTCGTGAGGCAGGAAAGCAGCATGAGCGACAGCACGATCGACCAGGCCGAAATCGACCGATTCTCCGCCCTTGCCGACGAATGGTGGGACCCGCGCGGCAAGTTCAAGCCGCTGCACAAGTTCAACCCGGTCCGGCTCGGCTACATCAAGGAGATGGTGGCCCGGCATTTCGGGCGCGACGTGGACGATTCCCAGGCGCTGTCGGGCCTGCGCCTGCTCGATATCGGCTGCGGCGGCGGCCTGCTGTCCGAACCGATGGCGCGTCTCGGCGCCGAGGTGGTCGGTGCCGATGCGGCGGCTACCAACATCGAGGTGGCGCGAATCCATGCCGAGCGCTCGGGACTGGAAATCGATTACCGGGCCACGACGGCGGAGGCGCTGGCCGACGCCGGCGAGCGGTTCGACGTGGTGCTCGCCATGGAGATCGTCGAGCACGTGTCGGACGTCGATTTGTTCGTCTCCGCCTGCGCCAAGATGGTTAAGCCGGGCGGCCTCCTGCTGCTCGCCACCATCAACCGCACGCCGAAGGCCTATCTTCTGGCGATACTGGGCGCGGAGTATGTTCTGGGATGGCTGCCGAAGGGCACCCACCAGTATGAAAAGCTGGTGCGGCCGAGCGAACTGGAAGCGGCGGTGGAAGGCTCCGGCCTCGCCGTTCTGGAAACCGTGGGCGTCGTGTTCGACCCGCTGCGCGACCGCTGGCAGCGCTCGGCCGACATCGACGTCAACTACATGATGCTCAGCGGCCGCTCCGCGTCGGACTAGCCGCGCCTATCCGGGGTTGATGCCGGCCATCTGCAACCCCCGGAAACGGCGCCGGCGTCAGCCCGTTCGCGCCCATTCGGTCTGCAGCTCGCCGAGGGTCTGGCCGATCCTCCGGCCGTAGTAGAGCCGTTCGACCAGGACCGCGGCCTCCGCCGCCGGGATCGACCCGTCGAGGGGGGCGACGGCCGCGAATTTCGGCAGCAGGTCGTCGAAATCCGGCAGGGCGTCCCCGGATCCGGTAAGCACGGCAAAGGCCGCATCCACGCGCCCATCCAGGTCGGCGAACGTTGCCCGGGTCGCTTCGCCAACTTCGATCCGGGTCATCCCCGCGACCGCACGCTCGTACAGGCCGACATAGCTCACCAGCGCCTCCAGCAGCGCCGCGAGCCGGTTGAGCCCGGCACCTCCGGTCCGCCCGAACCAGCGCTCCGCCTCCAGCGAGGGGAGTTCCGCCATCAGGAGGCGCACTTCCGTCTCGAGCGGCGCGGTGTGGTCGATCGCCGGGTTCGGATGACGGCCGATCTCCGCGAAGGTGGCCCGGCACTGGCTCAGGAAAGCCGTCACCTTGCCGCCGAACTGATCGCTGGAAAAGGCCGGCACCACGGTCCAGGCGACGGCCAGAGCCACACCGGCACCGATGAAGGTCTCGTAGGCGCGGGCCAGCATCACCCCCTGCCCGGCTCCCTCCAGCATGTGCAACCCCGTGACCACCAGGAAGCCGATCAGGGCCGACGCCAGCTCGTAGCGGATGTCGAACACCATCACCGCCACCAGCAGGCTGATCGCCACGAGCACCGTTTCCAGGACGAACAGAT
This sequence comes from Amorphus orientalis, assembly GCF_030814015.1. Taxonomy (NCBI): domain Bacteria; kingdom Pseudomonadati; phylum Pseudomonadota; class Alphaproteobacteria; order Hyphomicrobiales; family Amorphaceae; genus Amorphus; species Amorphus orientalis. The sequence continues at coordinate 376,033 of NZ_JAUSUL010000001.1, read as the reverse complement.
CGCCGATGAACGGGTTGAGCGCGATCGCCACCAGCACGCCGGCAGCCGTGCCCAACGCGCGCCGCAGCGTCCGTGCCAGTGTCTGGCCGACCGTGCCGTTGAGAACGAGGGCGACGGTGAGCGTCGCCCAGTAGGCATGGTCGAAATGGAAAGCATAGTTGAGGCTCGTGGTAATGGAGGCCGCGACCAGTCCCTGAAGGGCGAGCCGCCATCCCATCGCGTTCGTCCGCGGGGGCGTCTCGGGCGCCGGGCCCTCCACTGTCTCGATCCGTCCGCCCACCGCGTCCAGGGCGCTTTCCACCCGCGAGATGCCGGTCAGGAGCCGGATCAGCTGCAGCTTGGCCTGGCGCGACAGGTCCAGGTCGGCGATCAGCTCGTCGCGGGCGCGGACGAGCCCGTCCCGGTAGTCGGCTTTTGTTGCATCCGAGGCGGTCTCGGAAGCCGCGATATGCGCGGCAAGCGCCGTCAACGCGCTGGCGACCCGGTCGGCCCCGAACCGTCCGCCGAGGTCGGCGGCGTCGATCTCCGTAAGCGCCGAGGCGATCGCCTCCACCGCCAGCAGCAGCCGGAAGGCAGCCGCCACCTCTTCCGCCAGGTGCGCCGAGCGGCCGGGCGATTCGGCGGCGGCGAGTTCCATGGACTTGGACAGGGCGACCCAGCGGCGGCGAAGCGGATGGCCGAAATCGGTCGGACGCGCACCCCGGCGCACCATATCGGCGAAGGCGGAAAGATCCTCCCCGGCGGTCTCCAGGAAGCGGGCGCGTTGGGTCCGGTAGGCGGCGACGGGCGACGGCCGCCACGTGGCGAAGCGCACGGCATAGCCGACACAGACGCCGGCGATCGCGGCGACCGGCAACCAGATCCCCATGGCCCGATCCGGGTTCACGATCACCGCAAACAGCGTGAGCAGGATGATCGAGGTGCCGAAGCGCGCGCCCTGTGGACCGCGGCCGCGCAGATAGAGGCCGAAGCCGATGGTTACGATCCACCACAGATGCATCGGCAGCGCCCCGTACCCCCAGCTTCCGGGCGCGGCGAGACCGAGACCCGCCAGATAGAGGACGGCCAGCAGCGCGAGCGGACGGGTCTCGCGCAGTTCCTGCGCGCGATAGGAGGGCATCACGAGGAGGATGAGATGGGCCGCCACCACCGCCGTGACCAGCGGAACGACGAACTGCCGGTTCTCCACCGCCAGGGCACGGGCATAGGCGGGAACCGTGCGCTCCAGCCAGGGGCCGATCCACTCGGCGACGGCCGCTGCTCCGGCGGTGGACAGAAAGTAGCCGGCCGCGATCGCCGCGGCCACCGCGGCGACCAGATGCAGCCCCCGCGACAGCCGCACCCAGCCCGGATCGAAGTCCGCCAGCCGCTCCAGAAGCTCGGGACGGCGCGCCTGGCTCATGGGCTCGGTCGCAGTCATCAGGCGCCCTATGTCGGGGACCGGGACAGAAAGGTTTCGATACGGCCGAGCGCCTCGGTGATCTCCGCCTCCGACGCGGCGTAGGAGACGCGGATGTAGCCCTCTCCAAGCGTCCCGAAATCCGGCCCGCCGATGAGCGCCACGCCGGTCTCCTCCAGAAGACGGGTGGCCAGCGCCTTGGCCTTCCACCCGCTCTCGCGGATCGAAGGAAACGCGTAGAATGCGCCGCCCGGCATGCGGCAGGAGACGCCGGGCAGGGCGTTGAGGCCGTCGACGACGAGCGTGCGGCGGCGCTCGAAGGCGCTGACCATCTCGTCCACCGCGTCCTGGGGGCCGGTCAGGGCGGCAAGGCCGGCATGCTGGGTCGGCGCGTTGACGCACGACCAGGCGTTGACGGCGAGCTTGCGCGCGGCGTCGATCAGGCTTTCCGGCCAGACGGCATAGCCGAGCCGCCAGCCGGTCATGGCATAGGTCTTCGACCACCCGTCGAGCAGGATCAGCCGGTCCGCGATCTCCGGATAGGACATCAGCGACACGTGCTCCGCACCGCCGTAGAGGATCCGGCTGTAAATCTCGTCGGAGAGGATCGCCGCTTCGGGAAAGCGCGAGAGTCCGGCCACGAACGCGTCGATCTCCGAACGCGGCGTGACGCCGCCGGTCGGGTTCGCCGGCGAGTTCACGATCACCAGCCGGGTCCGGTCGGTCATCAGCGCCAGCGCCTCGGCGGCGGAGAAGGCGAAGTCGTTCTCTTCGCGGATCGGGATCGGCACCGGGGTCGCCCCGGTGAACTCGATCATCGAGCGATAGATCGGAAATCCGGGATCGGGATAGAGGATGTCGACCCCGGGTTCCCCGAGCATCAGGATGGCGGTGAACATCGTCACCTTGCCGCCGGGCACGATGGTGATCCGGTCCGGCAGGGCCTCCGCCCCGGTGCGCGCCAGCAGATCGGCGGCGACCGCCTCCCGCAGCGCTGGAATGCCGGTCGCCGGCGTGTAGCCGTGATGGCCGTCGCGGAGCGCCTTCACCGCCGCCTCGACGATGTGGGGCGGCGTCGGGAAGTCGGGCTGGCCGATCCCGAGATTGATCACGGAGCGGCCCTGTGCGGCAAGCGCGCCGGCCCGCGCCAGAACCGCGAAGGCGTTCTCCTCGCCGATGCGGTCGAATGCGGCGACTGGCTTAGGCATATCTCTCTCCCCTCGACGCATCCCGGCGCCGTCTTTTTCTCAGAAGACATAGCCGAGCGGCGGTTCGGAGCAAATCCGCGATGTCGCGGACCGGGCCGCTTTGGCGGCCTCAGCCCGTCCTGGTCGGAACCGGGATTTCCGGCACCGGGGTCAGCGTCTCGCCGCGCTCGAACCAGGCCCGGAGGTTGTCGATCATGAGCTGGCCCATCGCGGTGCGGGTGGGAACCGAGCCGGACGCCAGATGCGGCAGCAGCACGACGTCGTCGCGCCCGATCAGGGCCCGCGGCACCTTCGGCTCGTGCTCGTAGACGTCGAGGCCCGCGCCGGCGATGGTGCCCGCCTCCAGGGCGGCAACGAGCGCGGTCTCCTCCACCGTGGGGCCGCGTCCGATGTTGATCAGATAACCGTCCGGTCCGAGGGCCTTGAGCACTTCGGCGTTGACCAGATGGTGGGTAGCTGCCCCGCCCGGCGTCGCCACCACGAAGATGTCGCTGGCCTTTGCAAGCGCCTCCGGGGTTTCGCAATAGGCGTAGTCCACGTCATCGCGCCTGGAGCGGGCGTGATAGGCAATCGAAAGGCCGAACGCCTCGGCGCGGCGGGCCACTGCCCGGCCGATCCGGCCGAGCCCGAGGATGCCGAGGGTCGCGCCCCGGAGGCTGTGGGGCGATACGGGAAACGGTCCGTCGTTCTCCCACCTGCCAGCGCGCAGATAGGCGTCGGCGGCCGTCAGCCTGCGCACCGTCATGACGACGAGGGCCATGGCGATGTCGGCGACCTCTTCCGTCAGCGCGTCCGCGGCCTGGGTGACGGCGATCCCGCGGGCTTCGGCCGCGGCCAGATCCACCCCTTCGTAGCCGGCGCCGGCGACACCGATGATCTCCAGATTCGGCAGCCGCTCCATCAGAGCCCGATCGACGCCACCGGTCGGGAACATGGCGATCGCCCGGATACGGTCGGCGACGTCTGCAAGGAGGGCATCCGGGTCGTTCGCCTCGGCGAGCCGGTGAAGCTCAAAATCTGCCTCGAGGGTTTCGCACGTCGCGGGAAGGAGCGGCGTCACCATCAACAGCGGCGTCTTCGTCACATAAGCCTCCGAGGTTCGATTAGAGTCCGTGCAGGCGGCAGGATCACAGTCGGCCCATGCGGCGCAACCGGTGCTCGCGGTGAAGCAGGTAGAGACCCGATCCCACCACGATCGAGGCACCGATCAGCGTTGCCGGTCCCGGCACGTCGCCGAAGACCAGATAGCCGAACAGGATCATCCAGAGCATCTGGGTATAGATGAACGGAGCAAGCGTCGAGGCGGTCGCGATCTTGTGCGCCTTGATCAGCAGGAAATGGCCGAAACCGCCGAACGCACCGGTGGCCAGAAGCAGGGGAACCAGCCAGCCCTCCGGCCACTGCAGCTGCGGTAGCGCGAGCGGCGCGAGCCCGACCGCGCCCACGGCGCCGGAATAGAAGATCAGTCCCTGGGTGGTCTCCGTGGCCCCGAGATAACGGGTCATCAGCGTGTAGCCCGCCAGCGCAACCATCGACAGCAGCGACAGGATCACCCCGATATGGAGCTTCTCGAATCCGGGCTGGGTGATGACCAGGACGCCGCAGAACCCGATCACCACAGCCGTCCACCGGCGCGGACCGACATGCTCTCCCAGAAGCGGACCGGCCAGCGCCGTTACCAGAAGCGGAGCGGCGAACATGATCGAGACGGCTTCGGCCAGCTGCAGATATTGCAGAGCGGCGAAATTGAGCGTCGTGGTGGAGAACATGAAGACGCCCCTGAGGATCTGCAGCATGGGGCGCCGCGTCTTGATGACGACCGGATTGTGCCAGAGGCGCAGCAGGATCGCGACGAAGATCACATGGGTCACGAAGCGAACCCAGGCGACTTCGATCGGCGGCAGATACTGACCCAGGAATTTGGCCGTGGTGTCCAGGCAGGCGAACATTGCCCCGGTCACCGTCATCAGGAAGATGCCCTGAAGATTGGCGCTTGGGGGCACAGCCGAACCCGAACCTGACATTGACCCGCCTTTTGCCGCCGGCCCTCGTCCGGCGGAACTGATACCTGTCGCCCGAGCCTGTCCCGCACGAACCGGATCGGTCCGAAGAGGCGGGCCTGCTCAAGTCATTGAATTCGAAGCCGCTTCCGTCCGCACCGATGTCTCCATCGAAGCAAAGGAGGCTTCAGGACATCGTCAGATGAACGGAAAACGGCGCCGCGGTCCAGATCCCGGGCGTCGTTGACCCGTGGCGGCGCATCCGCCGGGAGAGGTTTTCGGGAGACAGGAAAGCCGCCGCGATCTCGAACCGGCTGTCGGATCGGCCCGATCGCAAGACGGTCGCGGCACAGGGCTCAGGCGCCGGCCGGCTCTTCCGCCTCTTCGGCCTCGTCGTCGATCGCATCCGTGAAGCCGCCGGCCGCGGCCAGGTTCTTCTCCACGACCCGCAGAAGCTTGCGCAGCCGCTTGCGGTCCTTGTCGTCGATGCCGGACAGCGCTTCCTTCTCGAGACGCTTCCATGCCTTGTCGACGTCGGCTATCCGGCTGCGGCCCTCGTCGGTCAGGAAGACCCGGGCCAGCCGGCCGTCGGTTTCCGAGCTCTGCCGCTCCACAAGGCCATGGGCGGCGAGACGGCTGATCATCTTGGTGACGGTGGGCGGCTGCACGCCGAGCACGTTGGCCAGTTCACTCATGGTCTGGCCGTTGGTGTCGGCCAGCGCCTTCAGCACGAATTCCTGCCCCGGATGCAGACCGATACGGCTCAGGTGTCCGCCGGATCGCACGCGATGCGCCTTGGCAGCCTGGGCAAGTCGATAGGTTGCTGTCTTTCGGTAGCTGAATGACATCGTAATCGATCTGATACCAAGCCTTGATGACGGCTACATGACTCCGAAGCCGACAAATGATTCGCCCAAAAACGGTAGTCGACGCACGGGCGCGGGGCAAATGCTATCGTACTTGATCATGGCGGATGGAAAGTTTTCGCGACCGGAAATCCTGCAGAAGACCCAGTGACCCGCCGGTCTCGAAAGGTTTTCAGCGCCCGAACCGGCGCATTGCCGTGTCCACCTCGGCCAGGAAGCGGGTCCGGGCGTCCAGACTCACCGTGTCCATCTGGTAGAGCGCATGATAGCGGGTCCTGCAGCGCCGGTGGCACAGGGCGCGAATACCGCGCAGGATCGTGCGCCGGCCCGGCTCGCCCATCAGCTTGGACACGAACCAGGTGGCCCCGCAGGTGGTGACGACGCTGATGGCGCGAATGCTCTGCAGCCGGCCCTTCAGGCCGTCGGGTCCCGGCGGCATGGTGAAGGTGACGTGAGGCACGAACACCCGGTCGAGCCACCCTTTCAGGATCGCCGGCAAACCGAACCACCAGGTCGGGTAGACGAACACCAGCCCTTCCGCCCACAGAAGACGTTCGATCTCGCCGGCGACCGGCTTTTCGTTCTCTCCCCTGTCGTGATAGCGGCGCCGTTCCTCCGCCCCCATCACCGGGTCGAACCCCTCCGCATAAAGATCGGCGACCCGGACCTCGTGGCCGGCCGCCTCGAGCGCGGCAACCGCCTTGTCCCTCACGGCCGCATTGAAACTGTCCGCGCACGGATGCGCCTGGACGACCAGAACCCTCATCGGCACCCCCCGCGGGGGCGCCGGCCGATCCGGATGCGTCCCCGGCTCATGCGCGGTGCAGACCTGGGAAGAGATAGGTCTTGTGGCTGGAGTAGTCGAAGCTCGGATCTTCCCAGGCGATCATCTTGCCGGGATTCAGAAGCCCCTTGGGATCGGTCTCCTTCTTGAAGGCGAGCTGGACCGGATCGGTCTGCTTCATTCCGCCTTCCTCCAGCGTATAGCGGTGCGGATTGAACACCGGGCAGCCGGCCGTCTCGAACACCGAGACGATCTCGTCCAGCCGCTCCTCGCTGGTGAACCGCACCAGCGGCAGCCCGAAGCAGGCGACGTTGCCGTCGAAGCGCACGAACTCCAGATGGGTCACCACTTCGTCACCGAACTTGTCGGCCATGGCGGCGACCTTGGTCAGATGATCGGGATAGGGAAACAGGATCTGCAGATAGGTGATCGCCGGATCGACCCTGAGGGCGCGCAGCGTGGTGTGGTTCCAGCACAGCTCGTAGGCCGGCGGCACGCTCTCGCCATCGCCGGCAACCGTAACGTCAGACCGGTAGGTCAGCGTCCCCTTCGAGCGATCGACCAGGCCGGCGAGCGCGTCCATGGCAAACGGCGCGACCATCAGCACCACCACGTGCTGTTCGCGGCCGATGAAGCGCTGGTGGCGCAGGAAATAGTCATGGGCGGCCGGCGCGGCGACGACGGCGATCTCCTTGGTCAGGATCCCGTCCTGATTGGCGACCATATCCGCGAACGCCGCCGCCGAGGACAGCGCATCGAAGCCGACCACCACGTCGACCCACTCGTAGGCCGCCGTCAGCGGCATCGTCACCTCGGTGATCACGCCGTTGGTGCCGTAGGCGTGATTGACCTTGTGGATGTCCTCGCCGGCAAGCTCGATGACGCGGGGCTCCGCTTCCATGGTCAGCACCTTGAGGCGGACGATGTTGCCCAGATCCCTGAGCCCGCCCCAGCGCACCGACCCGACCCCGCCGGAGCCGCCCGCCACGAAGCCGCCGATCGAGGCGGTGCGGTGGGTGGAGGGATGCAGGCGCAGTTCCTGACCGGTCTCGGTCCGGGCCCGGCGGTCGATGTCGGCCATGATCGCGCCCGGCTCGCAGACGACCACGCCGGGCTCGATCGAGCGGATCGCCGTCATCTCCGCCATGTTGAGAATGACGCCGCCCGCCAGCGGCATCGCCTGTCCGTAGTTGCCGGTTCCGGCACCGCGCACCGTGACCGGCACGTCGTGCCGGTAGCAGGCGGCCAACACGCGGGCCACGTCGTCCTCGCTCGACGGGGTGACGACGAGATCGCCGGTAACGTCGTCCAGCCGTCGCTTGAGCACGGGGGAATACCAGAAGAAGTCGCGGCTCTTCTGCTTGACCAGCGAGGGATGCGTTTCGAGTTTCAGGCCGCTCAGCTCCGCCTGAAGCGCGTCGAGATCCGCCATCGTCATCCTCCCACCACGTCGTCGAGCTCCCGGTAGTCGGGAACCGACCGCGCAATTGTCTCTCCGCCCCGCATCACGACCCGGTCGGACTGGCCGCGGGCGAGCAGTTCGCTGAACGAGCGCGCCCTCGTGATGACCAGATCGGCCCGCGCACCCGGGGTCAGCGAACCGAAGCCCGGCAGCCCCATGATTTCCGCCGGCGTCCGGGTCACGGCAGCCGGCCAGTCCCCGAACGGATGATCCAGATGAAGGATCCGCGTGGCCGCGCGGAACACCTCGAGCATATCGAGATCACCGTAAGCGTAAAAAGGATCGCGCGTGTTGTCGCTGGCGATTGCGACGTCAATGTCACGCTCGGCCATCTCGTGCACGAGGGTTACCCCGCGCCAGCGCGGCGTCCGGCCGGGCTGCCGGTCCTGAAGATAGAGATTGCAGAGCGGCAGCGTGACCACGCTGATGCCCGCGCGCGCCACGAGATCGAGGGTCGTCAGCGCCTCCGCTTCCGGCTGGACGGCCAGCGAACAGCAGTGGCCTGCGACGATCTGTCCCGCGAATCCGACATCGAGCGCGATCCGCGCCAGCCGGGCGAGGCAGTCGGCGCCGGGATCGCCGCTCTCGTCCACGTGCAGGTCGAGATCCAGTCCGTAGCGGGCGGCCGCGTCGACCAGGCGGGTCAGCCGGGAGTCGATGTCCGGCATCGGATAGGCGGCGGCTCCCAGAATGCCGCCGTGATCGGCGATCAGACGGACATAGTCCTCGAGCTCGCGCCCTTCGGGCAGTTCGTCGATGCCGATGAGGGAAACGCCCTGCAGTTCGATCCGGCCGCGCCAGGTCTCGCGGATCTCCGAAAACAGCGGCCAGGTGACCGGAGCCTGATGCAGCTGCGAATCCAGGTGGGTGCGGATCAGCCGGGTGCCGTGAGCTTCCGCCGAGCGCAGGCCGAACTCCATGCGGCGGCGCATGTCCTCCCGCGTCCAGTGGGCGTCGCGGTCCGCTCCGGCCGCATCCAGCGCCGCGGCGAAGGTGCCGTCGGGATTGTCCGTGCGTGGCCAGATGTGGCCCTTGTCGAGATGGGTGTGGACGTCGGCGAACGCCGGCAGCACCAGCCCGCCATCGAGATCGACGCCGTTGTATCCGTCGTCAGGCGCCGCAGGATCGATCGCGGCGACGGTCTCCCCCGCCAGCGTGATGTCGGCCCGGGCGATCCCCCGGGAATCCGCGTGGCCGGCAAGCGTCGGGCATAGGGATACCGGAACGCCGGCCTGCAGCAGCCGGCGCGGGCGGGTGCCCTCGGAAAGCTCCGGATGCCAACCCATACCTATTTCTCCCGGTCCAGCGCGCTCTCGTGCCATTTGCGCAGGATCAGGTGGGAAACGAGGCTGAGCACCAGATAGATCATGATGCCGGCCACGGAGATGAGAATGATCGCGGCGAACATGCGCGGAATGTTCAGCCGGTAGCCGGCCTCGATGATCCGGAAGGCAAGCCCCGACCCGAAGCCGGCGGTGCCGGCCACGAACTCCGCCACCACCGCGCCGACCAGGGACAGTCCGCCCGCGATCCGCAGACCGCCCAGGAAATAGGGCATGGCGGCAGGAAGCTGCAGATGGCGCAGGGTCTGCCAGCGGCTCGCCCCGTAGAGGGCGAACAGATTGTGCAGGTTGCGGTCGGCCGAATTCAGCCCCAGCGTCGTGTTGGACAGGATCGGGAAGAAGGCGATGATCCAGGCACAGATCAGGAGCTTGGCGACCGTGTTCTCCACATAGATGTTGATCAGCGGAAAAACGGCCACCACCGGAGTGACCTGGAGAACGACGGCGTAGGGAAACAGCGAATATTCCACCAGCCGCGACTGGGAAAACAGGATCGCCAGACCGACGCCGCCCAGCGTCGCCACCACGAGGGCGAGCCCGGTAATCGCCAGCGTGTTGATCATGGACTGGGAAAGGATCGGCCAGTCCTTGATCAGCGTCGTCAGGACAGTGCCGGGGCCGGGCAGGATGTAGGCCGGGATCTCGTTGATCACGACCAGGAAATGCCAGCCGGCGATCAGGAGCACGAACAGCAGGAAGGGCAGCCCGACCCGCGCCAGCCGCGCGCGGCGGTTGTTCCGGGTGTTCGCCTCCTGGGCTGCGGCCCAGGCAACACTGTCGTCGGCTTCAGCTTGCGACACGGCGGGCCCTCTGCTGTCCGCTCACCTCAGGCCACCGCGTCCGCGGCCATGGCCTGGGCCAGCGCGTCCGACGTCTCCCGGCAGAAGCCAGCATAGGCTTCGCTGGTGCGGAAGGCATCTTGGCGCGGATAGGGCTCGTCGATGGAGAGCGTGCGCAGGATCCGGCCCGGCCGCGCTGCCATGACCGCGATCCGGCTCGACAGATAAACGGATTCGAACACCGAGTGGGTGACGAACACCACAGTGAAGCCGTGCCGCTGCCAGAGCTCAAGGAGGTCGTTGTTCAGCTTGAAGCGGGTGATCTCGTCCAGCGCCGCGAACGGCTCGTCGAGCAGAAGGAGGCTCGGCTCCGTGACCAGCGCGCGGGCCAGCGAGACGCGCATGCGCATGCCGCCGGACAGTTCCCGCGGATAGGAGTGGGCGAAGTCGGCGAGCCCGACGCCTTCGAGCGCCGACATCACGCGCGCTTCCGCCGCCCGCTTCGAGACGCCCTTGAGCCGCAGGGGCAGCCATACGTTCGAAAACGCGCTGGCCCAGGGCATCAGGGTGGGTTCCTGGAACACGAAGCCGACGTCGCGGGCTTTCGCATCATGGGGATGCAGGATCTGTCCGGAACTTGGCGACGCGAGCCCGGCGACCATGCGCAGGACGGTGGACTTGCCGCACCCGGACGGCCCGAGAAGGCTCAGGAATTCGCCCTGGCGGACATCCAGATCGACGTGGCGAACGGCCGTCACGCCGCCGGGAAACGTCTTCGTCACCCCGCGCAGGGCGACCGCGCTCTCACTCGCCCGGTCGGCCGAAGCCGCCGCAGTCCGGATCATTCAACCGTTCCTTGCGCCACTATCCACCCCGTTGCGCCGGTTGGTGCGATTGTCCGGCGGCTCATTCTCCGGTCAGTGACTTGCGGAGGTCGAGACCGACCCCCTTGTTGACGAACTCCAGCGTATAGGAAGAGTCCACGTCGAGGCCATCCGGCACGACACCGGCATCCACCATCTTCTCGTAGAAGCTGTTGTAGCGCTCTTCCGTCATCGCGCCGATGCCGAGTTCGAGCGAATCGCCGGAATCGACGATGCCGTACTCCCTCATTTTCTCCCGCGAGAAGGCGAGCTGCTCCGGGGTCATTTCCGGATTGGCGGCCAGGATGAGTTCGTCGCCGGCCGACGGATCGCCGTAGAGATAATTGGTCCAGCCGATCGCAGACCCATCGACGAAGCACTGCACCGCTTCCGGGTTCTCCTCGATCGTCTCGGTCATCACCTCGACAGTGGTTGCGTAGGTGTCGAAGCCGTAATCGGCGAGAAGGAAGATGTTGGGCACGAAGCCGCCGACCTGCTCGATCGCGTAGGGTTCGGACGTCACATAGCCCTGCTGCCCCACCCGCGGATTGGCGACGAACGGGGCCGGGTTGAACGTGTAGGGCTCGCGCTGATCGGCGGAGAAGCCGTAGGCGGCGATCATCCACTGATAATAGGACTGGAACCCGTTGTCCCCCATCAGGAGCTTGATGTCCTTCAAGCTCTCCCAGGTGTCCAGGCCCTGGTCCGGATGGGTCATCAGAACCTGCGGTTCCTTCTGGAAGTGCGCCGCGACCACTTTCAGCGGAATGTCCTGCTCGATCGCGGAAAACGCCTGAATCAGATTGCCGCCCATATGGAACTGGATCTTGCCAGCGAGCAGCAGGGCCCGGTTGTTCACCTGCGGACCGCCGGGCAGGATGGTCACTTCCAGGCCGCAGTCCTCGTAGGTGCCGTCGGCGACCGCCTGATAGTAGCCGCCGTGCTCTGCCTGAGGCAGCCAGTTCGTCCCGAAGGACACCTGTTCCTGGGCCACGGCCGCGGCGGGCAGCGCAACCAGAGCCACTGCGGCTGACAGAACGGATGTCGCGGAAGCATTTGCGCGTGTCATGAGTTCGGATGTCCTTCGCTTGTCCCCGGCCACCCGGCTTTCGGACAAGCGTCCGGCCCGCGCGGCTCCCCTCGGCGAAACTGCAACCGTCATGCCAGATCGCACAGAAAAGCGCCATGGCTAAAGTCCGGTCGACGCCGGTTCGTTTCGAGATAGGGCCCGGCCGCCGGACGACAACTGCGAACCTGACCCCACACGCCGCCGACCGCATTCCCCCGCGCTGCGAAAGCCTTTACGTTCGCTCCGATGTACTTGTCCGGCCGTTCAACGAGGGAGCGTCGCGTCCGCCGTGCTGCACAACCACACGCCTCCGACCATTCGCGCGCCCTTCGCCAACTATGCCCACGGGATCGAGATCCCGGAGGGCCACCGGATGCTCGTGTGCTCCGGCCAGCTCGGCGCCTCGACCGACGGCAGCGTCCCTGAAGATGTCGAGGCGCAGGCGGAGATCTGTTTCGCCAACATCGCCGAGATCCTCCGCTCAGCCGACATGGCGGTGAGCGACATCGTCCGTCTCAACGCCTATGTGGTCGACCGGAGCTGCCTCGCCGGATACATGCGCGCCCGCGACCGGTTCATCGGATCCCACATTGCGGCCTCGACGCTGATGATCGTCTCGGGCTTCTCGCGACCGGAATTCAAGGTCGAGGTCGAGGCCATGGCGGCCGCAAGGACAGCTTCCTGACGACGACGCGCCCGCCACCCTCGCCCCCGCCCCTTTCACCAGCCCTCGGACCCACCATGGCGCACCAGCCCACTCCCGTACCGGCCCGTTACTGGGCCGACATGACCACCGAGACCTTCGCGGCGGCCGAGACCTCCTCCTGGATTGCGGTTTTGCCGGTCGCGGCGATCGAACAGCACGGCCCCCACCTGCCGGTGTCGACCGATGCCGCCATCGCCGAGGGCGTGGTGGCCCGCGTGGTGGAGCGCCTGCCGGACGATCTTCCGGTGACCATGCTTCCGGTGCAGGCAATCGGCAAATCGAACGAGCACATCGCCTCGCCCGGTACGCTCACGCTCTCCTGGGACACGGTGATCCGGGCCTGGATCGAGATCGGCGAAAGCGTCCACCGCGCCGGCGTGCGAAAACTCCTGATCCTGAATGCCCATGGGGGCAACGTGCCGCTGATCGACGTGGTGATCCGGGAGCTGCGCGTCCGGTTCGGGATGCTTGCGGTCCACACCGGATGGTTCCGATTCGCGACGCCCGAAGGCGTCTTCGATCCGGAAGAAGCGGTCTACGGCATCCACGGCCACGATCTGGAGACCTCGGTCATGCTGCACCTCAGGCCGGACCAAGTCCGCATAGACCAGGCCCGGGACTTCCGGTCCACCCAGCTCGATTTCATCGAGGAATTCGACCATCTGCGCGCCCACGGGCCGACCGGCTTCGGCTGGATGGCCCAGGATCTCCACCCGTCGGGCGCCGTGGGCAACGCGGCCGCAGCCAGCGCCGAAAAGGGCCGGATCGCCCTGGACCATGCCGCCGGCGGCATCATCGAGCTTCTGGCCGACATGCACCGGTTCGACGTCACCCGGCTCGCCCGCGTCGGGCCGGAGTGAACCCGTCCGACCGGATTAGCTCGCCTTGCGAACCCAACGCCAGAGACGGCCCGCGTGCCCCTTGGACGCACGCACATTTGCGCGCGAATAGCTCGTCGGATCGTCGACCGCGTAGACCTTGAGCGCGTCGACACGCCCGCGCACCGTCAGTTCCGTGGCCCGGGCCGCCGACACGTCCGCAGCCGCCGCCTTGGCGACGGCCTCGGAGAAGACCAGCGTGGTCCCGAGTTCCTTGGTCGCCGCCTCCAGACGGCTGGCCGTGTTCACCGTGTCGCCGAGCGCGGTCAGGCCCTGGATGCGCTTGTCCTCGATCGCGCCCACTCGTCCGAGCACCACCGGCCCGGCGTGAATCCCGATCCCGATCCGCAGCGGCTCGGACAGGTGCTGCGCGAACGTCCGGTTCAGCCGTTCAAGTCCGCGCACCATGTCGCCCGCCGCCGACAGCGCCATGCCGCAACCGGCCTCCTCGCCCTCCGAAATGCCGAAGATCGCCATGACCGCATCGCCGATATACTTGTCCACGTAGCCGCCGTTCGCGCGGACCGCGGCGCTCATGGTGTTCAGATATTCGTTGAGCAGATAGACCACGTCATAGGGCAGGCGCTGTTCCGACAAGGCGGTAAAGCCGCGCATGTCGACGAACAGGATCGCCGCACGCTGCTCGACCCCCCAGCGGTAGCTCTCCGACGCCGCTTCGAGCGGCGCGGACGTCTCGCGGGTCGGAAACAGCGGCTGGACGCTGATGTCGGAGCGTGGCCGCACCTGGCAGGCAAGACGCACATCCTCCGCCGCGTCGATCCGTTCCAGCACGCGCGCCTCGGTCGGCCTGGGCGGCGGAAGCTTGTCGCCCCCCGCGAGGATGCGCGTGCGGCAGGTGGAGCAGCGCGCCCGGCCACCGCAGACGGAGGCGTGCGGGATCTGTCCGGAGCGGCTGATCTCGAGAAGCGTCGGGCCGGGCAGCGTGTAGATGACCCGATCGCCCGGATAGGTGACACGGATGCCGCTCCACCCGCGTCTGAGCGCGGCCGCAGCGAACGGAATGATCACCAGCGCCAGGATCGCGCAGACCGCGTAGATCACGCGGGTGGTCTCCACCACACCGGCCGACCACCGGAACGCTTCCTCCGTCAGGTTGCTCTGGCGCTCCCCCGCCAGCGCCAGCCGGCGGGCGGCCTCGATCCATCCCCAGCTGGCAAGCAGCGGCATCCCGATTGCGACCGTGAGAAGCCAGGGGGCCGCCGTCGCGTACCAGGTCTTGAGCCGCAGCCAGAAATGGAGGCCGATGCAGCTGTGGACCCAGACCAGCAGCATAAGCGTCGTCTGGAAGCCGAGCAGATCCGGCCACAGCAGTGTGAGAACGCTGCGATAGGTGTCCTCGATGCCGAAGACTTCTTCGAGACCCCGCGTCCCCACCACATGGGTCACCAGCCAGAACGGGATCAGCAGGCCCAGGATGATCTGGAGTGCCTCCCAAACCGGCATGCGGATCGTGCGCCGCCGGGCCACCTTGATCAGCACCAGCACCACATGGGTCGCAAGCGCGCCGTAGAGCAGCACAGTGCCGGGAACGGAGCGCCATATCAGATCCTGGACGAAGGCGGCCGCATCCATCCACGCGAGCGAAACGATGCCGAGCGCATGGCCCACGAAATGAATGAACACGTAGGCGAAGAGGACGAGACCGCTTGCCAGCCGCAGGCGCTGCAGCACGTGGCCTGCGCCGGGGCCGGTCGCGGCCAGCGGCGATCGGCGGGCAAGGTTTCGGCCACGAAAGATCGAGATCACCGTCCGACGGCCTCCCGCCAACGACCAGAAGAGGATAGAGTCGTCCCTGCCCATCGCTCATGCGGCAGAAGATCCACCCGACCGGCCGCTGCGCAGCTTTCGCGATCGCGACAAGGCGCGGCGGAAAGCGAAGAGAAAACGCCGGCACCGTGCCCGGGTTGCAAGGAAAAGCTCGTGTCCTCAGACTTGTCCGCGCGCGAGATGCTCGACCGCCTCGTTGCCTTCCCGACCGTGTCGAGCGAAAGCAACCTGTCGCTTCTGGAATTCATCCGCACTCACCTCGCCGCGCACGGGATCGACGCCACCTACATTTACGACAAGGACGGCGACAAGGCGAACCTATACGCCACCATCGGACCGAAGGTCGCGGGGGGCGTGGTGCTCTCCGGCCATACCGACGTTGTGCCGGTGGAAAGCCAACCGTGGACCAGCGATCCGTGGACTGTGATCGAGCGGGACGGCCGGCTGATCGGGCGCGGCACCGCCGACATGAAGGCGTTCGTCGCCATCGCGCTCGCCCTGGTGCCGGAAATGGCCGGGGCGGGACTTGAGCGGCCGATCCATCTGGCGCTTTCCTATGACGAGGAGGTCGGCTGTCTCGGGGCGCCGTCGATGATCGCCGACATGGCCGCGCATCTCCCGCCCCCGTCCGCCGTCATCGTGGGCGAACCGACCTCGATGCGCGTCGTCACCGGCCAGAAGACGACCTTTTCGTTCACCACCAACGTGCGCGGCAAGCCGGTCCATTCCAGCCAGGTCCATCTCGGCGTCTCCGCCGTCACCAACGCCGCGCGGCTGGTCACCTATCTCGACGACATGCTGGCCCACAACATGGCGAACCCGGTCGCCGACTGCCCGTTCGATCCGCCCTTCACCACGATCCATACGGGCATGATCAACGGCGGGACGGCCCACAACATCGTCGCCCGGGACTGCAGTTTCGTCACCGATATCAGGGCGCTTCCCGACGACGATCCGCACGACTATCTCGACCGCTACCGGGCCTACGTCACTGAGACGATCGAACCGCGGATGAAGGCGGTCGACCCCGACGCCGGGGTGAAAGTCGCCATCCGGGCTCACGTCCCCGGCTTGGTCCCGCAGCCCCGCAACGAGGCGGAAAGCCTGTGCCGGCGCATCACCGGGGACAACGGCGTCCATGCGGTTTCCTATGGCACCGAAGCGGGCCAATACCGCGAACCGGGCTGGGACGTGGTGGTGTGCGGCCCCGGCTCCATCGACCAGGCCCACCAGCCGGACGAATATCTGACCGTCGACCAGCTCGACGCCGGAACGGCCTTCATGCGCGGGCTCATCGCCGAGCTGTCCTGATCCCGGCGGTCAGACCGGCCCGCCGGCGGGTTTGTCGATCGGCCGCCGCCTGGTATCGGCAAGCACCACACAGTTTCGTCCCCGCCGTTTGGCTTCGTAGAGGGCACGGTCCGCGTCCTCCAGCAGCGCTTCCACTCTCTTCTCGCTCGCGCCCGCAACGGCCACGCCGATGCTGACGCTGACCTCGATCGGAACGTCGCGCCAGACGACCGGTTCGGCTGCAAGGCGCGCGCGCAGACGCTCGGCGAACGCCTGAGCGTCCGTCTCGTCGACCTCGCTGAACACCACGGCGAACTCCTCGCCTCCGATGCGCCCGAAGACGTCGTGGGTGCGCAGCGTCTCGCGGATGCGCGCCACGGACGCCCGGAGGACCTCGTCGCCCGCGGCATGGCCGTGGGTGTCGTTCACCCGCTTGAAGTGATCGAGATCGAGCAGCAGGGCGGCGATCGGCTCGGAATGCTTGATCGACCGCGACCGGACCCGCCCCGCAGCCTCGAAGAAGCCGCGCCGGTTCAGGATCGACGTCAGCGGATCGATCAGCGCCGCCATGTGGTCCCGCCGCTCCATCCGCTCCCGGGTCATGACCAGGAGCATGTAGCCGAGCGCCACCGCGAACAGCATCGGCTCGATGGTCAGAAGCGCCAGATGCAGATCGACGCTGGTTTCCCGGAACGGCAGCGGGAAGACGTCGGCCACGGGGATCCGCAGGCCGAGCAACAGGACATGCAGGACCAGAAGGCCGAAGGCGGCCCGGCCGGCGCGAAGCGCGAATGCCTCGCTGCGCGCGACTTCCCAGGCCGTCACAGCCGTGTAGAGCGCCGCCAGCAGCGACATGATCACGACCCGGTCGTCGGTCGAGCCCTGCACTTCCTGGGTCTGGTACGCGATCATCCAGACGATCGCCCCGCCGAGGATTCCGAACCACGGGATGCTTCGGCCCGCGAACGAGCGCACGCCCGCCCAGATCAGTCCGTGACCGAGCACCAGCAGCGACAGCGCCACTTCGACGGACCAGAGGTCCGGTAGCACGTCCCAGTCCCCCAGGAGAACGACGCCGGACGTCGACACGAAAAAGGACGCGGCCCACCAGATCAGCGCGTTGCCGCCCTCCTTCTGAATCCAGGCCCAGATCAGCAGCAGGCCGACCAGTGCGAACACCAGAACCATCGCTGCGTAGAGGGTGCCGACGTCGAAACTCATTGACCTCGCTTCCGACCGATCGGATGGCCCCAACGGGACGGGCCGTGCTGCCTGCCCCGTCGCGGTCCTTCCGCCTGCACCATGCGCAGGTTGTCCGGTCCCGGCAAGCGCGTACGGCGCCCCGCGCAGACCGGAGAGTGCACCGCGCAATGGCTTCTCGTGGACAGCCACCGGTCGGCATGGTAGCCAACCGCGTTTTCTGTGCCGATGGAGCATCTTGGCCGCATGAGTGTTGCCCAGGTCGAGACCGGACGGACGTGCCTGGCGCACGCCGAGCGGGGCTCGCAGACCCGACGACGAACGACGGACGATCGCCGCGCCCGGTCCGGGCGACCGGCGTGCCAGAGCGTTTGATTCGTCGGGACACACCTGCAATGCCTGACGGATGCCGCACAGTCCGCAGGCAGGATTCGGCCCGGTGACCGACCCCTTCTTCTCGATTCGGCTTGAACAGCCCGGCGATTGCCCCGCCATCGATCTCCTCAACGACGCCGCCTTCGGCCCCGGCCGGTTCGCCAGAACCGCCTACCGGCTGCGCGAAGGTGTCCCCCACGACCCGGCGCTCTCCTTCGTGGCGCTGACCGACGACCGGCTGATGGGCTCCGTACGCCTGACGCCGATCGCGATCGGCGGCGACGATGCGCTTCTCCTCGGTCCGCTCGCCGTCAATCCGGAGGTCTCAGGGCGCGGCATCGGCCGCCGTCTCGTGCGGGTGGCCGTCGAGGAAGCCGCCGCACTCGGCCACCGGCTGGTGCTTCTGGTGGGAGATGCGCCCTATTACGCCCCGCTCGGATTCGAGCTGGTGACGCCCGGAGCGATCACTCTGCCGGGGCCCGTCGATCCAAGGCGCCTGCTGGCGGCCCGTCTCGGCGACAGCGCCCACGACATCAAGGGCGAGGCGCGCAGCATCCGCGGCCGCTGATACGCCACGGCCGGGCACCCGCCCGGGTCAGCGCCCTTCCCGGTACCAGGTGGCTCCGATCGCGCCGAGCAGCACGGCCAGTCCGAGGAAGCCGGAAAAGAGCGGAATCTGCTGCACGCCCTCCAGCGAGCTGGCGCTGGAGCGCTTCAGTCCGATCCAGCCGACGCCGCCCATGCGCTCGCCGTCGTCGCGCATGCTGACGCTCGGCAGATCGATCGAGCCGGCGTCGGCGACGCGCCGGACCGATCCGCCGGTGGCGTCCGCCGCAGGCTGCATCCGCTCCGTGGTGGAGCGCAGGTCGGCAATCTCGCGCGGATTCGGCGGACCGACGTGGGTGATGGCGGTCTTGTCGCCGTCGGCGGCGCGGTAGAGGCCCACCTCGTCCACCGGCACGCGGGCGCGCCACAGCCCGGGCTCTGCCGCCTCCAGAACGACTTCCTGCTCCTCGCCGCCGGGTGCGGTGACCGTCACCGGTGCGACCTCGTCGCCCAGGGTCTGGCGCTCGACCACCAGATCGCCGTCCTCGGAGGAAAGCCGAAGCGCTTCTTCCTCCAGCTCGGGCTCCTTCATCAGCCAGTGGGCGAGACGGCGCAGCAGCGGCACGTGCGGGCCGCCGCCTTCGTAGCCGCGCGCCCAGAGCCAGACGTGGTCCGACAGCATCAGCGCGATACGCCCCTCGTCCTGGCGGGCCAGCTGCAGGAGCGGCCGGTCTTCCGGACCGACCATGATCGTGTCGCCGGTGGTGGGCATGGCGTCGACCAGACGGAACCAGCGGCTCCAGTCCGGCGGATCTCCGGCCGCGCCGGGCAGGTCGCGGGTCACCGGATGGCGCTCACCCAGCTCGCTGACTTCCGGGTAGTAGGGCTCTTCCAGAACCTGGCCCGATGGCTCGCCGGGAAGCACGTCGGCCAGCGGCGTGTAATAGATGCTCTGGAGGTTGGCGTAGTCCGGACCGGCGGCGACGAGCACCGCGCCGCCGTTGCGGATGTACTGGGCGATGTTGTCGAAATAGAGCGACGGCAGCACGTTGCGGCGGTGATAGCGGTCGAACACGATCAGATCGAACTCGTCGATCTTCTCCGAAAACAGCTCGCGGGTCGGAAAGGCGATCAGCGACAGCTCGTTGATCGGCGTGCCGTCCTGCTTTTCCGGCGGACGGAGAATGGTGAAATGCACCAGATCGACCGACGCATCGGACTTCAGGAGATTGCGCCAGGTGCGCTCGCCGGCATGGGGCTCGCCGGACACCAGCAGGACCCGGAGATTGTCGCGGACGCCGTCGACGATGGCGACCGCCTGGTTGTTGACGTCGGAGAGTTCGTCGTCCCGGGGCTCGACGTCGAATTCGAAGATGTTGTTGCCGCCGTGGGCGATCTCCACGGGGATGCGCACTGTCTGGCCGACCGGAACCCAGCGGGTCTCGATCTCCTCGCCGTCCCGGCGCACGGTCAGCTCAGCCGTCGCGCCGGTGCGTCCGCCCCGGTCCTCGACCCGGAGCGCAATGGACGGTGTCGAATTGACGAGCCCGAACCGGGGCACCCGTTCCAGCACGATACGGCGGTCGATCTCGCCCTCGCGGCCGGTGATGAGGCCGTGTACCGGCCCGGCAATGCCCGCCTCGGCGTCGGGTCCTGGCGCATCGTGGACCTGGCCATCGGTGATGAAGAGCGCGCCGCCGACCCTGTCGGGCGGAACGTCCGACAGCGCGTCATAGGCGGCGGCGAAGAGTTCGGTGCCGTCCGCCTGGGCGCCGCCATCCCGGCCGACGACGACGGTGCGGACCTCCAGACCGTCGATCGCCCCGAGCTCGGCCACGACCTGTTCGCGGATCTGGTCCGTTTCAGCCGCGCGCTCGCCGATGGTCTGACTCTGGCTTTCGTCGACCACGACGGCGACGACGCTGGACAGCGGAGTGCGGATTTCCTCCCGGAGCGACGGATTGAGCAGCGCCACGGCAAGCGCGGCGACGGCCAGCGCACGCACGACGGCGCCCCTCACCCGGCGCACCAGCCCGCCCAGGACGAGGGCGGCGCCAATCGCCGCGAACACGATCACGAAAACGGTCGGGACCAGGGGATCGAAACTGAGCGACCAGGTCATCGGGCGGACATCATCCTCACTGGCCGAGCCGTTCGAGCAGGGCGGGAATGTGCACCTGATCGGCCTTGTAGTTGCCGGTCAGGGTGTACATCACGATGTTGATGCCGGTGCGGATCGCCATTTCCCGCTGGAAGGGATCGGCCGGCACCGTCGGGAACATGAACTGGCCGTCGGTGCCGATCGCCCAGGCGCCGGCGAAGTCGTTGGCGGTGATCATGATCGGCGAGACCCCGTCGGCCGAGCGCGCCGGCCGGTCCGAAGCGGTCACGTCGGCGCTGAGCGCCTCCACCCAGAGCGGGCCGCCGGCCCATCGTCCGGGAAACTCCTGCAGCAGATAGAACGCCTTGGTGAGCACGTGGTCCGGCGGCACCGGCTCCAGCGGCGGAATGTTGAGGCCGTCGAGGATGGCCCTGAGGCGCAGCGTAGCCGGGCTGGCGCCGAGCCGGTCGACCCGGGTGCCGGCGGAAATCTGGTCCTTGGTGTCGAACAGGATCGTGCCGCCGTTCTTCATGTAGGCGTCGACCTTGGCCATGGCCTCGTCGGTCGGCCGGGCGGCATCCTCGGTCACCGGCCAGTAAAGGAGCGGGAAGAAGGCGAGATCGTCCTCCTCCAGGTCCACGCCCATCGGTTCGGCCGGCTCCAGCGCGGTGCGCCGGGCGAGGAACATCGACAGGCCCGACAGCCCGGCCCGGCTGGTTTCGTCGACCGCGTCGTCGCCGGTCAGCACGTAGCCGAAGCGGGTGGCAAGCGCCGCCTCCATGTCGAAGCCGTCGTCCTGGGCAAACCCCGGCGTCGGCGTCACGACCAGGGCCAGGGCGGCCAGCATCACGGCGGCCGTCGCCTCGCGCCGGCCAAGCCCGAGCCCGCCGGACAGCACCAGAACCGCAAGCGCATCAAGCAGCAGCAGGACCGAAGCCGCGCCGAGCACCCAACCCCTCAGATCGACCGGCCCTTCGCTGGCGTAGTCGGTGATCACGGCGCGATCGGCAAGCGGACCGAGATCGAGGGGCGCGAGGCCGTCGTCGGGTCCGAGGAGATTGATCGCCCGGAAGCCGTCCTCGGTGCCATAGAGGCCGGGGGGATGCTCCGGACCGAGCGCGACCTCGGCCACCGCGCCGGCCGGAAGCGGACGCACGGAGGGTCCCGGCTGCACGAGTTGACCCGCGCCATCGAGCACCCTGAGCGGCGGCAGCGGCGCGGAACTCACCTGCCCCTCGCCGCCGGGCGGCGTTCCCGCCAGGCCGATCAGCTTGCGCAGCATGTCCACGAAGGTTCCCGACAGCGGCAGGGTCGACCAGGTCGTGTCGGCGGTGACGTGGAAGAAAACGAGCCAGCCGTTCCCGAACCCCCGGGCCGTGACCAGCGGCGTTCCGTCGGCGAGGCTCGCCCACGTCCGGTCGGGCAGCACGGCCGACGGCTCGGCGAGAAGCTGACGTGTCACGGAGACGTCGTCCGGTGTCTCCAGACCGGCGAACGGTCCGGTCTCGTCGAACGGGGCGAGCGGCTGGGGATCTTCCCAGGACAGGCTACCGCCCAGCACCCGCGCGCCTTCGCGCATGGGAACGGGGACCAGCGCGTCCACGCCTTCGACCGTGCGCGGCCCGGCGAACCGGATCAGCACGCCGCCGTCCTGCACGAACCCGGAAAGGGTCTCCTCGGTCGATCCGACCAGCGTGCCGACATCGGCCAGCATGATGACGGACACCCCGCCGTCGACCAGTTGATCCACGGCCGAAGCCAGGTCGGAACTGCGCGGCTCGCGCACTTCCGCGAACGGTCCGACCGCACGCTCCAGATAGTGAAGCGGCGACAGAAGCGGCTGCGCGAGATCGGCCGATCCACCCGAAACCAGTCCGACGGCCCGGCGCTGCCAGCGGTCGTCGATCAGCTGGACCGAGCCCGCGGTTTCCGATCCGGGCACGTCGACCCGGGCGATATCGTTGCGGAGCTGGACCGGCAGATCGAAACGGACGGTTGTCTCGGTCGCTCCGTCGGCGAACGCGAACGGCGCCTCGGCGAGGGAGAACCCGCGCCGGTCCCGAGCGACGACGGTTCCTTCCACGGTTTCCGGCGCCGCCCCGTCGAGCCGCAGGAGCCGCACGTCCATGCCGTCGCTGGCGTTGTCGACACCGGCCAGGGCGACCAGGCCCGGCGCGCCTGAGCGGTAGACCCGGATCGGCGCGTCACCCGCCGCCGATGCCAGTGCGGTCTCGAAGGCGTCCGCCCCCTCGCCGCCGACATCCCCGGCGAGCCAGGCAACGCTTCCCGGCGTCGATGCGGCCCCCATGCGCTCCACCAGGGGAACCAGTGCGGCGCGGTCGACCGGCCAGGACCGGGGCTCTAGCGCGGCGAGCCGGTCGCGGACGTCGCCGGCAGCGGCCGGCTCGACCGGCTGGCCGGACCCGTCCGCCGTGCCCACCAGAACCACCGGACGGCCGGCGCTCTGGGCCTCGTCGAGGAGCGTCGTGGCGACCCGGCTGCGGGCTGGCCAGTCGTCCGCCGCACTCCAGCCGTTGTCGACCACGAGCCACAGCGGGCCCGACTGCATCGACCCGTCGGCGGCCGGTCGCCAGATCGGACCGGCGAGGGCGATGATGATCAGCGCGGCCAGAAGCAGGCGCAGAAGCATCAGCCACCAGGGGCTGCGCGAGGGCGTTTCCTCGCGCTTGGCCAGTTCCATCAGCAGGCGCGTCGGCGGAAAGGCGATCCGCTGCGGACGCGGCGGGGTCACGCGGAGCAGCCACCAGATCACCGGCAGGAGCGCCAGCGCGGTCAGGACGATCGGCGCGGTGAAGCCGAGGGACGCGATCATGGCTTGCCTCCGGCGGCCATGCGCGCCCTCAATGCCAGCAGCGGCTCGGCGGCGGAGCGGTCGGTATGATGAACGAGGAAGGTCCAGCCCAGCCGCCGGCACCGGTCGGCCAGCGCTTCGCGGTGCGCCTCGAGAACCCGGCGATAGTCACCGCGCCAGCGCTCGGCACGGCCGACCAGCAGCGTGGTTCCAGCTTCCGGATCGCGGAATTCCGCCCGCCCGCCGAAGGGAAACGTCTCCTCGACCGGGTCGAGCACTTGGACCAGATGCGCCCGGGCGCCGGTGCCGGCGAGCTTGTGCATCCACGCGTCGATCTCGTCGAGCGGATCGAGGAGGTCGCCGACCACCACCACGTCGGAAAAGCGGCGCACCTGTTCCGTTTCCGGCAGGGCCGAGGACGGTGCCAGATGCATCAGCGCGTCTGCGACACGCTCGGCGGCGTCCCGACTGGCGGTGGGCCGCATTCCGCCGATGAGACCGATCCGCTCGCCGCCGCGGGCCAGCAGGTCGGCGAGCGCCAGGGTCAGCACCACCGCGCGGTCGCGCTTCGTGACCGGGGACAGCTTCGATCCGAATGCCATGGAGGGCGACCGGTCGACCGACAGCCAGACGGTGTGCGCGGCCTCCCACTCCTGCTCGCGCACGAACAGGGCGTCGTCGCGCGCGGACCGGCGCCAGTCGACCCGGTGGGCCGGCTCGCCGGTCTCGAACGGACGGAATTCCCAGAAGGTCTCGCCGGGACCGGCCCGGCGGCGGCCATGCCAGCCCATCGCGACCGTCGCGGCGACGCGTCGCGCCTCCACGAGCAGGTCCGGCATCGTCGCGGCGACCGAGCGTGCGGACGCAAGGGCCGCCTGCCCCTCGCCTTGTGCCGATAGACCGCTTCGATCAGACGCCACGCGCTATCCTCGCCTTCGCCCTGGAGTGTGCAGTCGCTGCTCAGGCAATCTGCGCCTTGAGCTTCTCGATGACGCCGCGCACGGTCTTGCCGTCCGCACGGGCTGCGAAGGTGAGCGCCATACGGTGCTGCAGCACCGGCTCGGCCAGCGCAACCACGTCGTCGACGGACGGCGCGAGCCGGCCTTCGATGAGGGCGCGGGCGCGGACCGTCAGCATCAGGGCCTGGCTGGCGCGCGGCCCCGGTCCCCACGCGATGTCGCCGC
Source organism: Amorphus orientalis (assembly GCF_030814015.1). Taxonomy (NCBI): domain Bacteria; kingdom Pseudomonadati; phylum Pseudomonadota; class Alphaproteobacteria; order Hyphomicrobiales; family Amorphaceae; genus Amorphus; species Amorphus orientalis. The sequence goes on along the minus strand of NZ_JAUSUL010000001.1, from coordinate 351,380 downwards.
CTTCGCCGTCGAGCTCGCCGGGCCGGGCGGCGCGGACCAGATCGAGGATCGCCTCGACCACCGATTCGCCGACCGGAAGGCGCCGCACCAGGGTCTGGTAGTCGACCAGTTCGCCCGGCTGCAGAACCGCTTCGGGGTTCGCGTCGTCGGCGCCGGTGGTCTCCAGCAGGATCTGACGTTCCGCCTCGCGCTCCGGATAGAACACGTCGATCTGCATCAGGAAGCGGTCGAGCTGGGCCTCGGGGAGCGGATAGGTGCCTTCGTGCTCCAGCGGGTTCTGGGTGGCCAGCACGTGGAACGGGTGCGGCAGCTCATGGGACTGGCCGGCGACCGTGACGTGGCTCTCCTGCATGGCCTGCAGCAGCGCCGACTGGGTGCGCGGGCTCGCCCGGTTGATCTCGTCGGCCATCAGGAGCTGGGCGAAGATCGGCCCGCGGATGAAGCGGAAGGTGCGGCTGCCGTCGGCGGCCTGTTCCAGCACCTCGGCGCCGAGAATGTCGGACGGCATCAGGTCCGGCGTGAACTGGATGCGCCGGGAATCGAGCCCGAGCACGGTGCCCAGCGTGTTGACCAGCCGCGTCTTGGCGAGACCGGGAACGCCGACCAGCAGGCCGTGCCCTCCCGACAGAAGGGTGACCAGAGTGCGCTCGACCACCGCCTCCTGGCCGAAGATGACGCGCCCGATCTCCTCGCGCGCGGCCACCATGCGCTCCGCCGCGGTTTCGGCCGCAGCCACGATGGCAGCGTCGTCGACGTCGTCCGGCTTGTTCATCACACTCATTCAGCTTGCCCTCTCACGAGGTCCCGCGCCGCGCCATCGGACGGCGGCAACCGGATCCGGTGTTGGTGACGAGTTTAGGGTCTTTACCCTGCCACGCCCATACGGGGGGCGCGCAATCCTCGCCATCCGGCTCGTAGCAACTTATGTTCCACGCACGAGACCAAAGCCTGAAGCACGGCGGAATTGCGGCATTGCACGCCGTCGCCAGAGCAGCGCGGGAGCGACCGACATGACCGGAGAACCCGACAATCAACACGACGTGAACACCGGCCTTTCCGGCCTGGAGGCCATGATCCGGCGCGCCGAATCCGGCGGCGGCGCGGCCCCTGTGGAGAAATGGGACCCGCCCCACTGCGGCAAGCTCGACATCCGGATCGCCCGGGACGGCCTGTGGTACTATCTCGGTACCCCCATCGGACGCGAGCCGCTGGTCCGGCTGTTCGCCTCGGTTCTGCGCCGCGACGACGACGGGATCACCTACCTGGTCACGCCGGTCGAGAAGATCGAGATCACGGTCGATGACGTCCCCTTTATCGGCGTGGAGCTGCATGCGACCGGCACGGGCCGGGATCAGGTGCTGACGGTCCGGACGAATGTCGGCGACGTGGTGGAAATCGACTCCGAACATCCGTTGCGCTTCGAGAAGGAAGCGGACACGGACGGCCTTCAGCCCTATCTTCTGGTCCGCGGCCGGCTGGAAGCCCGTCTGGGCCGGCCGCTCCTCTACGAACTGGTCGACCTCGGCACCACCGAGGAACGGGACGGCGTCGACTGGTTCGGCGTCTGGTCCAACGGCCTGTTCTTTCCGATGATGCGGCAGGCAGAACTGGAGCGTCTCGCCGGATGAGACAGGATGGTACCGCCCTGGAGGGCGGCCGCACGGACACCGTGGCGGACTGGCGCTCGATCCGGGCGCGGTCCGGCCGGCTGACCGCGTTCGACCGGTTCGTTCTCGACCGGCCGAACGCCGGCGACCACGTGCTCAATCCTCATCTGCCGAATACCGTCGGCGAGGGCTCCCATCTGCGCGACGCCGCCGTCCTGTTCGGCGTCGTGAAGCGGGATCCCGAGGCGACCGTCCTGTTCACGGTGAGGACCGAGAAGCTCAGCTCCCATGCCGGCCAGATCGCGCTTCCCGGCGGCAAGATCGATCCCGGCGACCAGGACCCGCTCGCCGCGGCGCTGCGGGAGGCGGAAGAGGAAATCGGGATCTCCCCCTCGCTGGTGGAGCCGCTCGGCTACGGCGACACCTACGCGACCGGCTCCGGCTTCCGGATCGTGCCCGTGGTCGGTCTGATCGATCCGGCCGCGAAGATCCGGGCCAATCCCCATGAGGTCGCCGATGTCTTCGAGGTGCCGCTCGGTCATCTGATGACCCCGTCCAACCACCAGCGCAACAGCCGCGAGTGGGAAGGGGGCCGCCGCTATTTCTATTCCATGCCCTATCGCGACCGCTATATCTGGGGCGTCACCGCAGGTATCGTCCGCACGCTCTTCGAACGCCTCTATCGCTGAGGCTTCCTTCCCGCACGAGCCCGAAGGATCGCCCAAATGGTGCGCGTCATCCTCGTCCAACTGATCCTGTTCCTGCTGCCGTTCATCGGCTGGGCCATCTTCCTCGCCGTCACCCGGGGGCTGTCCGACGCGCGCGCCAGCTATTTCATCGGCCCGATGCCCTACTGGCTTGCGGTCGCCGGACTGATTCTGTCGATCGCGGGGTTCCTCGCCCTCGGCGTGGTGGGCGACCAGGAAACGGGGGTCTATCACCCGCTGCGCTTCGAGGACGGCAAGCTGGTCCCCGGCGGATTTGATGACAACTGACGACCTGCCCTCGCTGGCCGATGCGGAGTGGCTCGGCCATCCGGCCACCCAGGCGCTGCTCGCGATCCTGGACGTCGATGGAGAAGAGGCCCGTGTGGTGGGCGGGGCCGTGCGCAACGCGCTGCTCGGCGAGCCTGTCCACGAGGTCGACATCGCGACGACCGCGCCGCCGCAGACCGTGACTGCGCGCGCAGAGGCGGCGGGGTTCAAGGTCGTGCCCACCGGGATCGACCACGGCACCGTCACGGTGGTGGTCGACGGCACGCCGTTCGAGGTGACGACGCTGCGCGAGGACGTGGAAACGTTCGGTCGCCATGCCACCGTCCGCTTCGGCCGGGACTGGACCGCCGACGCCCATCGCCGCGACTTCACCATGAACGCGCTTTCGGTGGACCGGACCGGCCGGCTGTTCGATCCGGTGGACGGATATCCCGACTGCCGCGCCCGGCGGGTCCGCTTCGTCGGCCGGGCCGACAGCCGGGTGCAGGAGGACTATCTCCGGATCCTGCGTTTCTTCCGCTTCCACGCGCACTACGGCGAGGGCCCGCCCGATCCCGACGGCTTTCTGGCCTCGATCCGCGGGCGGGACGGGCTCCGGAGGCTTTCGGCGGAGCGGATTGCCCAGGAGACGCGACGGCTGGTCACGGCACGGCGGGCCGGCGAGACCCTCACGCTGATGTCGGAGGCGGGGATCATCGAGATCGTGTTCGCCGGCATCGCCTATCCCGGCGTCTTGGACCGGCTGGCGCATCTGGAGGCGGAACGCGGAGAGGGTGCCACGCCCGCCCTGCGTATTGCTGCCGCCGGCACGCGTCTGCGCGAAGACGCCGAGCGCATCGCCGAACGGCTGAAACTCTCCAAGGCGGAGACGAAGACGATGCGCGCCGCGGTCGACGCCGCTCCGCATTTTCCCGTCGCCCCCGGCCAGCCGGCCCGTGCCCTGCGCTACCGTCTCGGCCGGGACGCCTTCCATGACGGCGTGCGGCTCGCCTGGGCGCAAAGCCTGGACCCGTCCCATGCCGCCCCCTGGCCGGAGCTGTTCGACCTGGCGGATCGCTTCACCCCGCCGGCCTTTCCGCTCGACGGCAAGACCCTGATCAAGGCCGGCGTGCCCTCCGGTCCGGAGCTCGGTGCCGCGCTGCGCCGGCTCGAGGACATCTGGATCGCGAGCGACTTCAGGCACGATCGGTCGGCGCTTCTGGAAAGGCTGGAAACGACACGCTGATCCCGCGCGGTGGGTCGCGGTGACACACGCCCGCCCCCGTGGCAAAAGATGCGCCTGACTTCCGGAGACCTGCCATGGCCAAGTTCCGCCTTCGCTCCTATTTCCGCTGGCTCGCGATCGGGTTTGCGGTGGTTATTGTCAGCGTGATCGTCGCGGCCGCCTGGACGCTCCCGCCGATGCTGGCGATCGGCTCGGCCTACGTGGCCAAGACGGTCTGTTCCGGCATGTATGTCTCCAATTTGAATCTCGACCGGATCTGGGACGAGGACGTGCTCGGTCGGGAAAACCCGCTGCTCAACCTCTACAGGGTGACGGTGGACGACCCGGTGAAGCAGATTTCCGCCTCGCCGTTCGGGGTCGGCGTGTTCGAGCGAACCGCGGTTCACCGCGACGGGCTGGGCTGTGCGCTCGCCATCGGCGTGTCGCCGTCTGACCTTGCCGACGAGACGCTACCTCCGATGACGGGGGCGCGCGAGAACGGCGCGCTCTGGCCCGAAGGCACCGGCATCGACGGACCGCCGCCGCAGGCCCTCGATGCCGCCCTCGAGAGGGCGTTCGCGGAGCCGGAGGGCGCCAATGCCGGCAAGCTCCGCACCCGGGCCGTCGTCGTCGTCCAGAACGGCCGGCTCATCGCCGAGCGCTATGCCGACGGGATCACCGCCGCGACGCCGCTGATCGGCTGGTCGATGGCAAAGACCGTGACCGGCGCGCTCGCCGGCGTCGCCATGGCCGAGTCCGATCTGGCTCTCGACATCGACCACCTGCTGCCGCAGTGGTCGAACGATGCCAATCCCAAGAGCCGCATCCCCTTCTCCGCGCTGCTCGATATGACCGACGGCCTCGCCTACAACGAGAGCTACGGCAGCGTCACCGATACCACCCGGATGCTCTACGAGAGCGGCAACGCGGTCGATTTCCTTGCCGCCATGGAGCAGGAGAGCCCTCCCGGCGAGACCTGGGACTATTCCAGCGGCGCCACCATGCTCGCCATGGGCGCGATCCGCGCCGCCCTGCCGACGGACCAGTGGCTGACCTTTCCCCGCGAGGCCCTGTTCGAGCCGATCGGCATGACCAGCGCGGTGTTCGAAACCGATCCGGCCGGCACCTTCATGGGCCCGTCCTGGCTGTCGGCGACCGCCCGCGACTGGGCCCGCTTCGGGCTTCTGATCCTGGAGAAGGGTCTGTGGGAGGGCGAACAGGTGCTCCCGGTCGGCTGGGTCGACACCATGGTCGAACCCGTCGAACAGTCCGGCGGGCGCATGGGCAAGGGCCAGATCTGGCTGCAGTCGGGCCTGTCGGGCGACACCATCCCGCCGGACACGCTCTGGATGCGCGGCCACGACGGCCAGACCGTCGCCATCGTCCCGTCGCAGGATCTGGTGGTGGTGCGGCTCGGCATGACCAATCCGCAGGGGCTCTACGATCGCAACGCCCTGCTGGCGGATGTGATCGGCGCCCTTCCGACGGGCGCGGCCTCGAGCCAGTAGGCCGCCTCCTTCGCCCAAAGGACCCGCCGCGACCGCCGCGCAAACGAAAAAGCCCGCATTCGGCGAATGCGGGCTTCTTCAATTTGCTATGTCCGGCGACGGTGCCGCCCCCGGCGACTGGCCTCAGTGACCGAGCGCCCGCTGCACGTCGCGGAGATGCTCCAGGTGCCGCTCGGCTTCGTCCCGGGTCGCCTCGTCCTTGGCGTCGTTGACGTCGTCCTGGGCGTCGGCGATCTGCCGCTCGATCTCCTCGCGGTCGATCTCCTTCACCGGGATCGCCTCTTCCGCCAGCACCGTCAGCCCGTTCGGCCCGGTGTCGGCGAAGCCGCCGCGCACGAAGATCTCGCGCTCGCCGTCGGCGCCGCCGCGCACCCGCAGGATGCCCGGCCGGAGCGTCGACAGGAACGGCGCGTGGCCTTCGAGAACCTCGAACTCGCCCTCGCTGCCGGGAACCCGCACGGCCGCGACCTCTTCGGAGACGAGAAGTCGCTCCGGCGAAACCAGCTCGAAGTGGAAGTTACCGGCCATCTGCCGTTCCCTCGCTTGTCCGTTGATCCGGGTTCAGCCGATTACGCCGCTTCCGCGGCCATCTGCTGACCCTTCTCGATGGCTTCCTCGATGGTGCCGACCATGTAGAAGGCGGCTTCCGGAAGGTGATCGTACTCGCCTTCGCAGAGACCCTTGAAGCCCTTGATGGTGTCGGCCAGCTCGACGAACACGCCCGGCTTGCCGGTGAACACCTCGGCCACGTGGAACGGCTGCGACAGGAAGCGCTCGATCTTACGGGCGCGGGCCACCGTCAGCTTGTCCTCTTCCGACAGCTCGTCCATGCCGAGAATGGCGATGATGTCCTGGAGCGACTTGTAGCGTTGCAGGATCTCCTGGACCTGGCGGGCGGTGTTGTAGTGCTCCTCGCCGATGATCATGGCGGAGAGCATGCGGCTCGTGGAGTCGAGCGGGTCCACCGCCGGGTAGATGCCCTTCTCCGAGATGGCGCGGTTGAGCACCGTCGTGGCGTCCAGATGAGCGAACGAGGTGGCCGGCGCCGGGTCGGTCAGGTCGTCGGCCGGCACGTAGATGGCCTGCACCGAGGTGATCGAGCCCTTGGTGGTGGTGGTGATCCGCTCCTGCAGCGCGCCCATGTCGGTGGCGAGCGTCGGCTGATAGCCCACCGCCGAAGGAATACGGCCGAGAAGCGCCGACACCTCGGAGCCCGCCTGGGTGAAGCGGAAGATGTTGTCCACGAAGAACAGCACGTCCTGGCCCTGGTCGCGGAAATATTCCGCGACGGTCAGGCCGGAGAGCGCCACACGGGCACGGGCGCCCGGAGGCTCGTTCATCTGGCCGTAGACCAGCGCGGCCTTGGAGCCTTCGCCGCCGCCTTCCTTGTTCACGCCGGACTCGATCATCTCGTAGTAGAGATCGTTGCCCTCGCGGGTGCGCTCGCCGACGCCGGCGAACACGGAGTAACCGCCGTGCTGGGTGGCGACGTTGTTGATCAGTTCCTGGATCAGCACGGTCTTGCCCACGCCGGCGCCGCCGAACAGGCCGATCTTACCGCCACGGGCGTAAGGCGCGAGCAGGTCGACGACCTTGATGCCGGTGACCAGGATCTCCGCTTCCGTCGACTGGTCCACATAGGACGGGGCCGGGGCGTGGATCGGGCGGGTCTCGGTGTGGGTGATCGGACCGCCTTCGTCCACCGGCTCGCCGATGACGTTCATGATGCGGCCGAGGGTGCCGTCGCCGACCGGAACCTCGATCGGGTTGCCGGTGTCGGTCACGTCCTGACCGCGGACGAGGCCTTCCGTGCCGTCCATGGCGATGCAGCGGACGGTGTTCTCGCCGAGGTGCTGGGCGACCTCCATGACGAGGCGCACGCCGTTGTTGTCGGTCTCCAGCGCGTTCATGATCGCGGGAAGCTCGCTATCGAACTTCACGTCGACGATCGCGCCGATCACCTGATGGATGGTTCCCACATTATTCGCCATGTGCATGCTCCGTCTCGAGCTGTGATCCGACCAACGTTTCGCTTCAGCGTCGCAAGCGGCCCGAGGGCCGCCTGGTCCGACGTCAGAGCGCCTCGGCGCCGGAAATGATTTCGATCAGTTCCTTGGTGATCTGGGCCTGACGCGTCCGGTTGTATTCCTGCGTCAGCTTGTCGATCATCTCGCCCGCGTTCCGGGTCGCATTGTCCATCGCGCTCATCCGAGCGCCCTGTTCCGACGCGGCGTTTTCCAGGAGCGCGTGCAGCACCTGGACCGAGACGTTCCGGGGGACGAGATCGGCCAGGATCTCGCTTTCCTCCGGCTCGTACTCGCGCACGGCCGTGGTGCCGTCGGTCTCGCTCTCGGCCGCATCCTCTTCCTCGCCCGGATCGGCCGGGATCAGCTGCTGGGCCGTCGGGATCTGGCTGATCACCGACTTGAACTGCGAGAAGAACAGCGTCGCCACATCGTAATCGCCGTTGTCGAACCGCTCGATCAGCTTCTCGCCGATCTTCTGGGCGTCGGCGAAGGAGATGCGCCGCACGTCCTTGAGTTCGACCACGTCGACGATCTGGCTCTTATACTCGCGCCGGAGGATGTCGTAGCCCTTCCGGCCGACGCAGAAGAACTGCACCGTCTTGCCGCTGGCCTGCAACCGCCGGGCATGCTCGCGGGCAAGCCGGACGATGGAGGAATTGAACGCGCCGCAAAGGCCGCGGTCGGCGGTGCAAACGACCAGAAGATGGGTGTCGTCGCGACCGTTGCCGACCATCAGCTTCGGGGCTTCGTCGCTTCCCCGCACCGCATCGGCAAGCGACACGAGCACGGCATGCATGCGTTCGGAGTAGGGACGCGCGGCCTCGGCCGCCTCCTCGGCTCGACGCAGTTTTGCCGCCGCGACCATCTGCATGGCCTTGGTGATCTTCTGCGTCGACTTGACGGAGGTGATCCGGTTGCGCAGGTCCTTCAAGCTCGCCATAGCGCGTCCTTTTTAGACGTGGGGCGCACGCGATTACGCGCTGAAGGTTTTGGCGAAGGAGTCGATCGCCGATTTGAGCTTGTCGCGCAAATCGTCTTTCAGCTCCTTTTTCTCCCAGATCTCGTCGAGGAGACCCTTGTGCTCGCCGCGAAGATAGCTGAGCAGCCCTTCCTCGAAGTCCTGCACGGCCGAGACCGGCAGCTTGTCGAGGTAGCCGTTCACGCCGGCGAAGATGACAGCGACCTGCTCTTCGGTCTTGAGCGGCGAGAACTGGGGCTGCTTCAGGAGCTCGGTCAGACGGGCACCGCGCGCCAGCAGGCGCTGGGTCGCCGCGTCGAGGTCCGAACCGAACTGGGCGAACGCGGCCATCTCGCGATACTGGGCCAGCTCGCCCTTAATCGGGCCGGCGACCTGCTTCATCGCCTTGATCTGGGCCGACGAGCCCACGCGGGACACCGACAGGCCGACGTTCACGGCCGGACGGATGCCCTGGTAGAACAGGTCGGTCTCCAGGAAGATCTGACCGTCGGTGATCGAGATCACGTTGGTCGGAATGTAGGCCGACACGTCGTTCGCCTGGGTCTCGATGACCGGCAGCGCCGTCAGCGAGCCGGAGCCGAGCTCGTCGTTGAGCTTGGCGGCGCGCTCGAGCAGGCGCGAATGCAGGTAGAACACGTCGCCCGGATAGGCTTCGCGGCCCGGAGGGCGGCGCAGCAGCAGCGACATCTGGCGATAGGCGACGGCCTGCTTGGAGAGGTCGTCGTAGCCGATCACGGCGTGCATGCCGTTGTCGCGGAAATACTCGCCCATGGCGCAGGCGGTGAACGGCGCCAGGAACTGCATCGGCGCCGGGTCGGAGGCGGTGGCGGCGACGACGATCGAGTACTCGAGCGCGCCGTTCTCCTCCAGCGTCTTCACGAACTGGGCGACCGTGGAGCGCTTCTGACCGACGGCGACATAGACGCAGTAGAGCTTCTGGCTCTCGTCGTCGCCCTGGTTCAGCGGCTTCTGGTTCAGGAAGGTGTCGAGGATGATCGCGGTCTTGCCGGTCTGACGGTCACCGATGATCAGCTCGCGCTGGCCGCGGCCCACCGGGATCAGGGCGTCGATCGCCTTCAGACCCGTGGACATCGGCTCGTGCACCGACTTGCGGGGGATGATGCCCGGGGCCTTCACGTCGACGCGGCGCCGTTCGGCGGCGTCGATCGGTCCCTTGCCGTCAATCGGATTGCCGAGCGCGTCGACGACGCGGCCGAGCAGACCCTTGCCGACCGGAGCGTCCACGATGGCGCCCGTGCGCTTCACCGTGTCGCCTTCCTTGATCTGGCGGTCGTCGCCGAAAACCACGATGCCGACATTGTCGACCTCGAGGTTCAGCGTCATGCCGCGGATCCCGTTCGGGAACTCGACGAGCTCGCCGGCCTGGACCTTGTCGAGGCCGTAGACGCGGGCGATGCCGTCACCGATCGAGAGAACCTGGCCGACCTCGGAGACTTCGACTTCCTCGCCGAAGTTCTGGATCTGCTGTTTGAGGATGGCGGAGATTTCCGCGGCGCGAATATCCATCAACCGACCTCTTTCATAGCGGTCTTGAGCGAATTCAATCGTGTACGCAAGGACGTATCGATCATGCGGGAGCCGACTTTGACAACGAGGCCGCCGATCAGGCTCGGGTCGACTTTAGTCGAGAGCTTGATAGCACGTCCTGTCTCGCCGGCAAGGATCTCGCGCAGGCGCGTCTCGTTATCTTCCGAGAGCGGCTCCGCGCTGGTGACCTCGGCGAGCATCTCGCCGCGGTGAGCAGACATAAGTGACTGGAAGGCACGGACGATATCCCGGGCTGCGAACAGCCGGCGGTTTTCCGCGACCACCTTGAAGAAGTTGGCCGTGAGCTTTCCGGTTTCCGCCTTGGCGAAAATCGCGTCGAGCGCTTCGACCTGATCGCTCTTGGAATAGAGCGGGCTTACGGCAAGGCGGCGCAGATCCTCGCTTTCGTCGAGCATCTTGCCAAACGCTTCGACGTCGGATTCCACCGCGTCGAGGGCGTTTTCATCCTTGGCAAGCTCGAACAGAGCCGAGGCGTACCGCAGCGCAACACCGGATGTGAACGATTGGGCGTCTGTCACCGGTATCCTTCTTTCGTTCAGGCGGACGGGTCGGCAGCAAGTGCCGCGAGTGCCTAGAAATTTCGCAGAACAGAAATCGGCGGCTGGCCAGCCTCTCGGCGGCCGCGGCCCGCTTAGCACACGGGATATCGGCGCGCAACATACCGGGCGGCGCGCATGGTGCGTTTCGCCGCGAAGTTGCGCTGACCGGAAAAACGGCGGCCAGCTTGAAAAAACCGCATCTTCGGGCGGATCCGGTCGGGAATCCGCTCACAGAAAACTTTGCGGATCGACGTCGACCATGCACTTCAGCGCGCCGCGCGGACGCGGACCGGCGGCGAGCCAGTCGCGCAGATAGGCCTGCAGATCCACCGAACGCGGCGCGCGGGCCAGGAGCCGGAACCGGTAGCGTCCGCGCAGCACCGCGAGTGCCGCCTCGGCCGGACCCAGGACCTCGACGGCATCGGATCTCGGCGCGGCGCGGGCGAGCGCCCGGGCATAGGATTCGGCCTCGTGCTTGTCCGGACCGGACACGACGATCGCCGCGAGCCGTCCGAACGGGGGCAGGCCGGCATTGCGTCGGGCCGCCACCTCCTCCCGGTAGAACGCCTCCCGGTCGCCGGAGACCAGCGCCTTGATCACCGGATGCTCCGGCGCATAGGTCTGCAGCATCCCCTCGCCCGTCCCGCCGGTGCGTCCGGCCCGGCCGGTCACCTGGGTCAGGAGCTGAAAGGTGCGCTCCGCCGCGCGCGGATCGCCGTTGGCGAGCCCCAGATCCGCATCCACGACGCCGACCAGCGCCAGGTTGGGAAAGGTGTGGCCCTTGGCGACCAGCTGGGTGCCGACGATGATATCCACACCGCCGTCCGCCACCAGCTGCAGTTCCCGGCGCAGCCGGTCCGACCCGCCCGGCAGGTCGGACGAGAGCACGAGAATGCGGCTGTCGGGATGGCGCGCGCGCACTTCTTCCGCGATCCGCTCCACGCCAGGCCCGCAGGCGACGAGGCTGTCCAGATCGCCGCATTCGGGGCACGCCTCCGGCCGCTTCTCGCTGTGGCCGCAATGATGGCACTCCAGGCGACCGCGCAGCCGGTGATCCACCAGCCAGGTCGAGCAGTTCGGGCAGACGAAGCGGTGGCCGCAGGTCCGGCACAGCGTCAAAGGCGCATAGCCGCGCCGGTTCAGGAAAAAGAGAACCTGGCGGCCGTCCGCCAGCACCCGCTCGGCGGCCGATGCGAGCCGGGGCGAGATCCACTGGCCCTGCTCCGGACCGTCGCGGCGCATGTCGATCGCCGTCACCTCCGGCATTTCCGACCCGGCGATCCGGGTCGGCAGATGCAGCCGGCGGTAGCGTCCCTGGTCGGCGTTGACCCGGCTCTCGATGGACGGTGTCGCCGACGACAGGATGACCGGAAAGCCGCCTTCGCGCCCGCGTACGATCGCCATGTCGCGGGCGTGGTAGCTGACCCGGTCCTCCTGCTTGTAGGCGGGGTCGTGCTCCTCGTCGACGATCACCAGACCGAGATCGGCAAACGGCAGGAACAGGGCCGAGCGTGCGCCGACGACGATCGGCACCCGTCCCTCTGCGACGCCACGCCACACCCTGGCCCTTTGGCGCGGCGGCACGGCGGAATGCCATTCGGCCGGCCGCGCCGCGAATCGTCGCTCGATCCGGTCGATGACCACGTTGGTAAGCGAGATTTCCGGCATCAGGATCAGGCTCTGGCGGCCCCGCCGGACGGTTTCCGCCACCGCCTCCAGAAACACCTCCGTCTTGCCGGAGCCGGTGACGCCGTCCAGCAGCGACACGGAGAACCGGTCGGCCGCGACGGCCGTCACCAGACTGTCGGCCGCATGGCGCTGGGCGTCGAAGAGTTTTGGGGGCCGCGCCTCGGGATCGGGGACCGCATAGGCCGTGCTCGGCGGGATGAGGACGGCTTCGAGACAGCCCTGGGCCACCAGCCCGTCGACCACCGAGGGGGACACCCCCGCCGCGGTCGCAAGACCCGACTTGGACCAGGCCATCCCGTCGCTCATCATCTCCAGAACCCGGGCGCGGGCGTCGGTGCGTCGCTCCGGCGCGGTTCCGGTGGCGCGCACCGCCTTGATCGGCGGCTCCGGCTCCAGCGCGTCCGGCACCCTCAGCACCATTCTGAGGATCATGCCCCGGGTGCCCAGGGTCCACGCCGCGACCCAGTCCACGAACCGGCGCAGATCGTCGGCGATCGGCGGGCAGTCGAAGATCCGGCTGACCTCCCGGATCCGGTTGTGGCCGATGGTCTCGTCCGGCGGATCGTCCCAGACGCAGCCCAGTACCTCGCGCGTGCCCAGCGGCACAGCGACCACGGTTCCCGGCGCGAGCGCCCGGTCGCTGGCATAGGTGTAGGGGGCGTCGACGGCCACCGGAACCAGCACCGAGACGCGATGATCGCGCCGGCCGCTCGCCCTCGGCGCCGTGCCGAACAGATCCGTCACCCGATCGATCCCCCGACTGCGCGCGCCCTCAGGCCGGCCCGTGGCACACGGCCTCGAGATTGTGGCCCTCGGGATCGATCACGAAGGCGCCGTAGTAGTCCGGATGATACTGGGGCCGCAGGCCGGGTGCCCCGTTGTCGGTCGCCCCCGCCTCGAGCGCCGCGCGGTAGAAGGCGTCGACCTGTGCTCTGTCCTCGGCCAGGAGCGCGATGTGCATCTGCGGCGAGGGCCCGCCTGTCGCGATCCAGAATTCCGGCTTGAAGCCGCGGCCGAACCCGATCGCATGGCCGCCGTGCGCCGTCTGCTCCGGCCCGACCTCCATCACCGCGGCGATGCCGAGCGGCGCGAGGGCAGCCGTGTAGAACGCCTTTGCCTTTTCATAGTCCCCAACCGCAAATCCGATGTGATCGATAATCACCGTCTTTCCTCCTTGCGTCCGAGACGAGGCTGGCCCATGACGACGCGGAACGTGAAGAGGACGCCCCCATGAAATTTTTCGTCGACACGGCCGATGTAGCCGAGATTCGCGCCCTTGCGGAGACCGGTCTTCTGGACGGGGTAACCACGAACCCGTCCCTGATCATGAAATCCGGCCGGCCGATGACCGATGTGATCGCGGAAATCTGCGAGATCGTGCCCGGTCCGGTGAGCGCGGAAGTCGCCGCGACCGATGCGGACGAGATGATCGCCGAAGGCCGCAAGCTCGCCAAGATCGCCTCGAACGTGACGGTGAAGGTGCCGCTGACATGGGCCGGGCTGAAGGCCTGCCGCACGCTCTCCGGCGAGGGCACCATGGTCAACGTGACGCTGTGCTTTTCCGCCGTTCAGGCGCTGCTGGCCGCCAAGGCGGGCGCGAGCTTCATCTCGCCCTTCATCGGCCGCCTCGACGATATCGGCCTGGACGGGATGCAGCTCATCCAGGAAATCCGACAGGTCTACGACAACTATCCGGCGCTGGAGACCGAGCTTCTGGCCGCCTCGCTGCGTACCTCCAACCACGTGCGCGACTGCGCGCTGGCGGGAGCCGACGTGGCGACGATCCCGCCGGCCATCATCCACAAGCTCGTCGAGCATCCGCTGACCGACAAGGGCCTCGATGCCTTCCTGTCCGACTGGAAGAAGACCGGTCAGTCGATCCTCTGAGGCGGGCGACTAACCCGACCTTAAGGGGTCGCGCGCACTGTCCTTTCTGGCGGATGGAGACCGCCTGCGGAAGGACGATGGCATGACGGCACCGATCCAGATCATGGCGCCGGATCTCGCCGCCGAGGTCCGGTCCTGGCTGGCCCATCTGGCCGGCGAGCGGCGGCTGGCCGGCCATACGCTCGAAGCCTACGAGCGCGACGTGCGTCAGCTCTGCGGATTTCTCACCGAGCATCTTGGCGCACCGCCCGCCATCGCCGATCTCGCCGGACTTGAAACCCGGGACGTGCGCGCCTTCTTCGCCCGGCGTCGCATGGGCGGCGCCTCGACGCGGACCGTCGGGCGCGGGCTCGCCGGGGTCCGCTCCTTCGTCACCTATCTGGAAAAGAAGGAGCTCCTGTCGGCCGATGCGGTCCGGCTGGTGTCCGCACCGAAGACCTCGAAGCGGCTGCCCCGGCCGGTGGGCATTCCCGACGCCCGGGCCATGCTGGAGGCCGCCGGCGATCACGAGGAGCCGTGGATTGCGGCCCGGGACGCAGCGATCCTGACGCTTCTCTACGGCGCCGGCCTGCGCATCGCCGAGGCCCTGTCGCTGCCCCGCAGCGATGCCCCCACCGATCCCGCCATCGCGCTCCGCGTCACCGGCAAGGGCGGACGGGTCCGCCTGGTCCCGGTCCTGCCGGCGATCGCCGAGGCGACCACCGCCTATCTGGGTCTCGTTCCCTTCCATCTGGAGCCCGACGACCAGCTCTTCCGCGGCGCCAAGGGCGGCCCGCTGTCGCCGCGCATCGTCCAGCGCACCGTCGCCCATCTGCGCGGCGCGCTGGGCCTGCCCGACAGCGCGACGCCGCATGCGCTGCGGCATGCTTTCGCAACCCATCTGCTGGCGGCCGGCGGCGACCTGCGCGCCATCCAGGAACTGCTCGGACACGCCAGCCTGTCGACCACCCAGGGCTACACCCAGGTCGACACCGCCCATCTTCTCGAGAGCTACGCCAAGGCGCATCCCCGCGCCTGATCGTTCCGGTCGGACTCGATGCCTCTGGACGGCCGCCCGGATCACACCCGATGATGCCGGCCGGATCCGCAAACCGTCGGCAGGGCCATGTCCGCGATCGATTTCTTCTACGAGTTCGCCTCGACCTATTCCTACCTCACCGCGGAGCGCATCGAGGCGCGCGCGGCGGACGCGGGTGTGGAGGTACGCTGGCGCCCCTTTCTGCTCGGCCCCATCTTTCAGGCCCAGGGCTGGGACTCCTCGCCGTTCAACATCTATCCCGCCAAGGGCGCCTATATGTGGCGCGATGTTGCCCGTCTCGCCGAAGCGCGCGGTCTCGGCTTCGTCCGCCCCGATCCCTTTCCCCAGACCAGCCTGCGCGCCGCCCGCTGCGTCCTTGCCGTCGACCCGGCCGAGAGGCCGGCCGCAAGCCGGGCGATCTTCCGGGCGGAATTCGCCGACGGTGCCCAGATCTCCGACGAGGTCGTCCTGCGGCGCGCTTTGGAAGCGGCCGGTGTCGACGCGGACGCGACGCTTGCCGCCGCCGCCACCGATCCGGTGAAGGCCGCGCTGCGCGCGAACACCGACGAAGCCATCGCAAAGGGCGTGTTCGGGGCGCCGAGCTTCGTGACCGAAGACGGCGAACTCTTCTGGGGTGACGACCGTCTCGAGGACGCGCTGGCGTGGGCCAGCGAAAGTGTGGCGCGGCGGCCATAGGACGCCCACGGCTGGTCCGTTAGAAGGACGGCTGCGTATCCATTGGCACAGCATTCCGATCGCGACATCCCCGGAGACCTCCATGTCCCTGCTTCGCTGGCTCGCCATCCCCGCCCTCGCCGTTATCCTGGCCGGCTGCATGACGACGCCGGACGCGGACGTGCCGCCGAAGGTGGAGGCGCTGACGCTGGAATCCTTCTTCGTCGGCCGGACCAGCGGCGAAGGCCGGTTCGAGAGCGACATTGCCGGCGTCGACCGATCGTTCACGATCAGGACACGGGGCACCTGGGACGGCCGGACCCTCACCCTGCGGGAGGATTTCCGCTTCGACGACGGCGAGACAGACCGCAAGACCTGGCGCTTCACCAAGCAGGCCGATGGCAGCTACAAGGGCACCCGCGAGGACGTGATCGGGGTGGCCGACGTCTGGCAGGACGGAAAGACCGTCCGGCTGTCCTATGACGCGGAAGTCGTCGGCAAGAACGGGAAGCGCCGCGTCCTGTCGTTCGAGGACGTGCTGGTGCCCCAGTCCCGCGACGTGGTGGTCAACAAGGCGATCGTCAGCAAGTACGGCGTGCCGGTCGCAACGGTGGATGTGGTCTTCCGTCGGAACCCGAGATAGGGGAATGTGGGCTCGGTCTCACCGCCGATCCCACGGAGCGTCCCCACCTTGGATTTCCTGCCGAGCCTTCCCGTCTTCTCCGCGTTCCTGCTCGCGGCCGTCGCGCTGACCCTGACGCCGGGGCCCGACATGACGCTGTTTCTGGGCAAGACGATCGCCCAGAGCCGTCTTGCCGGGCTGGCGTCGATGGCCGGCGCCATGACCGGTCTTCTGTTCCACACGCTGCTGGTGGCGATCGGCCTTTCTGCGCTGCTGGCGGCCTCGGCGACCGCATTCCTCGTCCTGAAAGTGGTGGGCGCCGCCTATCTCCTGTGGCTCGCGGTCCAGGCACTGCGGCACGGGTCGGCGCTCGCCGTCGACGACCGCAAGGCCGCGCCGGACCCGCTCGGGCGGGTCTTCGCCAAGGGGCTGATGATCAACCTCCTCAATCCGAAGATCATCGTCTTCTTCGTGACGTTCCTGCCGCAGTTCGTGAATCCGAGCGCGCCGAACGCGGCGGCAACCCTGATCTTCCTGGGCCTGGTCTTCATCGCGATTGCGGTCGCCTTTTCCACGGCGATGATCCTCGCCGCCGACACCATCGCGCTCCGCCTGCGCCGCTCGCCGCGCCTCACGCGCCTGATCGACTGGCTGTTCGCCTCGGTGATGGCCGGATTTGCGGTGAAGCTGGCGCTCGCAGAAGCGAAGTAAGAGCAATCCCAGGAAAAGTGGGAACCGGTTTTCCGTCCGGGATTGCGTTGAAAGAGGAGCGCTCACGCGAACTCACTTCGTTCGCCGCTGCGCGGGCGCGCCCTATTCTTTCGTCCCGGTCGCTTCGCTCTGCGCCTCTTGACCGGCCGGCGGACGGTCGTCCGCTGACAAGCAAAGCCAGCGAAAGTGGAAACCGGTTTCGCGTCCGGCTTTGCGGAGTAAGAAAGCAATCCCAGGAAAAGTGGGAACCGGCGACGTCAGGCCGAGGCTTCGGCGGCGGCTTGGCGCAGCGCGCTCGCGCGGATCTTCTCCGAAGCCGACTTGAGCTGTCCGCAGGCAGCCGAGATGTCGCGGCCGCGCGGCGTGCGGATCGGCGAGGCGTAGCCGGCCCGGTTCACGATGTCGGCGAAGGTCTCGATCGTTTCCCAGTCCGAGCAGTCATAGGCCGAGCCGGGCCACGGATTGAACGGGATCAGGTTGATCTTGGCGGGGATGCCTTTGAGCAGCCGCACCAGTTCGCGCGCATCGGCCGGGCTGTCGTTCACACCGGCCAGCATCACGTACTCGAAGGTGATCCGTCGGGCGTTGGACAGGCCGGGATAGGCGCGGCAGGCGTCCAGCAGCTCGGCGATCGGATAGCGCTTGTTGAGGGGCACGAGTTCGTCGCGAACCTCGTCGCGGACCGCGTGCAGCGAGATCGCCAGCATGACCCCGATCTCCGATCCGGCCCGTTCGATCATGGGCACCACACCCGACGTGGAGAGCGTGATCCGGCGCTTCGAAAGCGCGACACCTTCGCCGTCGGAAGCGATCAGGAGCGCCTGCTTCACGGCGTCGAAATTGTAGAGCGGCTCGCCCATGCCCATCATCACGATGTTCGAGACGAGCCTGCCTTCCGAAGGCACGATCGCGCCATCGGCCGGCGCCGCCCCGGGCAGGTCGCCGAGCCGCGCCCGCGCCGCGAGGATCTGCTGCAGGATCTCGCCCGCCGTCAGGTTGCGCACGAGCCGCTGGGTCCCGGTATGGCAGAACGAGCAGGTCAGCGTGCAGCCGACCTGGCTGGAGACGCACAGCGTCCCCCTGCCCTCTTCGGGAATGTAGACGGTTTCGACCTCGACCGGCCGGCCCGCCCCGCGCGGCGGAAACCGAAAAAGCCACTTGCGGGTGCCGTCGACGGAGATCTGCTCGGAGACGACCTCCGGCTCCGACAGGCTTGCCACCTCGGCCAGCCGCTCGCGCAGATCGCGGCTGACGTTGGTCATCTGGTCGAGATCGGTCGCCCCGCGCAGATAGAGCCAGTTCCAGAGCTGGGCCGTCCGCATCCGGACCTGACGGTCCGCCACCCCGGCGCTCTTCAGAACCTCACCCAAGCCGTCCCGGTCGAGACCGACCAGCGGCACGCGCGGGTCCTCGACCGCAGATGGCGCGGCGGGTTTGACGGTTTCGGCGGTGTCGATCAGCAGGGTCATGACGGCTCAGATCGGGATCGTGACGGGCCGGTACAAGCCCGGCGGCCGGTCGGACAAGGTCCGGCCGGCGCATATCTAGCGCGAACCGCGCGCTGCGTCAGGCCCCGATTCACTAGATCCGCAGCACGTCCCAAAGATGACGAGGCCCGTCCCGGCAGGGTGGGCCTGCTCAGCCGATGGCTCCAAGAGCCATCTCCTGCCGACCGGATGATGGCATCCGAACGGAACAGGGTCACGACCAAAGGTCAGCTGCAGACCTGGTTGAGACGGTTGGTGGCGGCGGTGACGCCCGAGAGCGAGAACCGGTAAACCGTGTCGGTGCCCCGCGAGGAGGTCCCGGAGATGCTCATGGCACGACCGGCGCGCATGGCCTCCAGAAGGCTGGCCTCCTGGGCCGGGTTCTCCATCCAGGCCCCGTCGCCCTTGGTGAACATGGTGAACTTCTGCCCGTCCACATCGACCGAGACGCTGGAATTTTCCTGGAACGTGTAGCCGACCAGGACGCTGGTCTCGCCCTTCACGCCTTCGGAGGGACGGTTGCTCACGAACAGGAACACGTCGCCGTGGTCACGGTTGGCCGGCTGCATGTCCTTCGGCTTCGACAGCGCGTAGCAGATTTTCCCGTTCTGGCCGTCATAGGTATAGACTTCCCAATCGGAATACTGCTGCAGCAGCGTCGGTTTCGAAGATTGGGCCATCGCAGCCCCGGTCGCCAGGAACGACACACAAGCGGCGAGAATCGCGATACGCTTCAGCATAGCCCACCCATAGGATGTTGATTTGAATTCGCCGGATCGCCGGGACGGTAGTCCGACCAAGGTTCACGAAGGGTATATAATCGAAACGCGGGCCGTCGTCGCGGCGCCGGCCCATAGCGACCCGATCCAATTCCGTCTATGATTACCGGAACGTGAGGACGCTGGCCGGAGAATTGGGGCGAGAGTGTGACTTTTTCGCCGCCGGAGATCCAGACTGCGCCCCTTCCCATCCACACCGTTCCAGCTTCTTCTGACCCCCTTCAAAGCCCTCTGACCGCCCGCCCAACGGACAAGTAAGCACAGCGCAACCGTGGCAGACGACGATCCCTACGCCGATCTGGTCGAAGCAGTGGCCACCGCGCGAGACCGCGCCGCCTTCGTTTCCCTCTATGATCATTTCGCGCCCCGCATCAATGCGTTTCTCCTGCGCCTGGGCACCGACAACGGGACGGCGGAAGAGCTCACCCAGGAGGTGATGGTCACCCTGTGGCGGAAGGCCGCGCTGTTCGATCGCAGCAAGTCGTCGACGGCCACGTGGCTGTTCCGCATCGCCCGCAACCGGCGCATCGACGTGAAGCGCCGCGACAGGTCCGACCGTCTCGATCCGGAGGAGCCGACCCTCCAGCCGGCCGGCTCGGAGCCGCCGGACGACGCGCTGGCGGCGCGCGAGCGGGAGCATCTCGTCCGCGAGGCGATCGAATCGCTGCCGGCCGAACAGATCGAGCTCGTGCAGCTCTCCTTCTTCAAGGGCCTGTCCCATTCCGAGATCGCCGAGGCCACCGGCCTGCCCCTGGGCACCGTGAAGTCGCGGCTGAGACTGGCATTCGGCCGGCTGAGGCGGGTGCTGGACGACCCCGGCACCGATCCCTCGGCCTGACCGTCCTTCCATGACCGCTTCACGAGGAGACCGCCCATGCGTGCGATTCTGAGCCGGGAGCCCGGACCGCCGTCCAGCCTGATGCTCGACGAGATCGACGCCCCCGAACCCGGTCCGGGCGAGGTCGCCGTTGCGGTCGAAGTGGCCGCGCTCAACTTCTTCGACACGCTGATCATTGCCGACCGCTATCAGTTCAAGCCCGACCGGCCGTTCTCGCCGGGCGCGGAGATGGCCGGCCGGGTCACCGCGCTCGGATCCGACGTGACCGGACTGGCCGTTGGCGACAGGGTGATCGGCTATCTCGGCTGGGGGTGCTGCCGCGAAGTCGTGACCGTCGAGGCCGCCGATCTGGTGACCATTCCCGACGGCGTCGCCAGCGAGGCCGCGGCCGGGCTGATCGTCACATACGGCACCACCCTCTATGCCCTGCGCAGCCGCGGCGATCTGCAGGCCGGCGAAACGCTCGCCGTGCTCGGAGCCTCCGGTGGAACCGGCCAGGCGGCGGTCGAGATCGGAAAGCTGCTCGGCGCCCGGGTGATCGCCGGCGCGTCGTCACCCGACAAGGTGGCCTTCGCCCGGTCGCTCGGCGCCGACGAGGGGATCGATTACGGGTCGGAAAGCCTGAAGGAGCGGCTGAAGGCGCTGACCGGAGGCCGGGGTGTCGATGTCGTCTACGATCCGGTGGGCGGGGAACTTGCCGAGGAGGCCGTCCGGGCAACGGCGTGGCTCGGCCGGTTTCTTGTGATCGGCTTCGCCTCGGGAGAGATCCCGAAGCTGCCGCTCAATCTCGCGCTTCTGAAAAGCTGCGACATCCGTGGCGTGTTCTGGGGGGCGGCCATCAAGCGCGATCCCGCCGCGCACCGGGCAGACGTCGCCCAGCTTCTGGCATGGGTGCAGGACGGCAGCCTGAAGCCGCACATCGACACGGTCTATCCGCTGGAGGAAACCTCCACCGCCCTCGACCGGCTGGCGGCGCGCGACGTGAAGGGAAAGCTGCTGATCCGGCCCTAGAGCGTGTCCCTGTCGATCAAGTGGTGCCACCTGATCGGCGCAAGCTCAGTTCGGCCGGATCGCCGCTGAGGCGGACCTGGCCTCGCTGCCGCTTGTCGGGTCAGCCCGCGACGGGCTCACGGCCAAGGGCACGACGGGCCTCGCGGCGATGCTCGTCCTTGATGTGCGTCGAGGCGAGCGCGATGGCGCCGACCAGGACCGAGATGTCGTCAGCGAAGCCGATTCCGAGAAGGATGTCGGGGACGGCGTCGGTCGGAAGGACGAAGTAGCCAAGCGCACCGAAGAGCGTGGCCCGCACCCGCAGCGGGGTCTGCGGATCGAGGGCGCAGTAATAAGCCGCGACCACGTCCTCCACGAACGGAATCTGCCCGACCGCCCGCTTCAGCGTGCGCCAGAACCGGCTGCGCACCACCTCTTCCTGCGCGAATTCATGCTCCGGAGCCAAGATTTCCGGCTCCACCTGCCTTCGTCCCCGACCGAACATCCGCATTCCTTCCGTTGCAAAGCTCTCGTATATCCAGCGCCAATTTCACCTAAGCGCCGAAAATCCGATCCATCTTTTTCGCCATCTCGATATCGAGATCAGTCACGCCGCCGGCATCGTGGGTCGACAGAGTGACGGTTACTGTTTTATACACGTTGAACCACTCTGGATGATGATCCAATTTTTCCGCGACAAGAGCGATACGGGTCATCCACCCGAACGCTTCCTGAAAGTTGCGGAACTCGAACGTTCGCGTGACGGCGTCGCGGTCGGCGACCACGGACCATCCGGGCATGTCCTTGAGCGCGGCATCGCGCGCCTCAGTCGTCAGTCGGTCGGCCATGGCTGTCTCCCTTGTTCGCAATCTCAACATGGGGTTGCCGGAGCCGGGCGTCGAGATCCGACGGTCTGCCGGCTCAAGAGGCGACCCGCCTTGCCGACAACGTTCGAGGGGCCGTCGCAGTTCGCGGCTAAGACCTTTTCCACCGGACGGCCACGGCTCGTTCCCGGTGAGACCAGACCGGGAGACCCCATGACAAACCCCACAGGCCCATCGATCCTCGTCGTGTGCCTTGGAAACATCTGCCGCTCGCCCATGGCGGCCGGCATTCTCAAGCAGCTCGTGGCGACGGACCCCCAGGCGGGCCGGATCGAGTCCGCCGGGGTCGGGCCCTGGCACATCGGAAAACCGCCGGATGCCCGCGCCATCGCCACCGCAGCGCGCCGCGACATCGACCTGACCGGCGAACGCGCCCGCATGATCACCGAGGACGACTATCGCTCGTTCGATCTGATCCTTGCCATGGACCGCAGTGTGCTCGCCGACATCCACCAGCGCGGACCGCAGGACGGGACGGCGGAGATCCGCCTGTTCCGGGAAGCGGCCGAAGGCGAGGACAAGGACGTGGCCGATCCGTTCTTCGGGGAAGACGACGGCTTCGAGGTCTGCTTCGACGAAATCGAGGCGGCGGCGCGCCAGCTCATCCGGCGGCTGCGCGAACCCGATTCGGAGGGGGCGGTCTCCTAGAGCGCGTCCCCCTCAGGCGCAATTGGTCCGAGCGGAGAAGCTCCTACCGGGCGCGGACTTCGGCCAGAACCCGGTCGACGAAGGCGTCGGCCGCGCCGAGATGCTGACGCGGATCGCCGAGAGCTTTCCAGTCGATCGGCGCATCGCACAGGCCGCGCAGGGCCTCGACGAGATCGCCGCCGCTCATGGCGGCCTTCTTGACCAGGTCCTGGGCCTGCTCCCGGCTCATGTGCTCGGCGAGCGCGAAGCTCGCCGCCTCCGCCAGCGCCCCGCCGCCGGCCCGGTCGGCCATTGCCGCCTGCTCCACCACGAGCCCCGCCAGCAGCGCCTCCGCGTGGGCGAGCGCACCGGCTGTTGCAGTCACCATCGAGGGAAGCGTCGCCCATTCGAGCGACCAGGCGGCGCCGTCGCGCTCCTCCGCATGGATGCCCGACTGGGCGAATGTGCCCAGCGTGCCCGCGGTGTAGCGGGCGAGCGCCACCAGCAGCTCGGCCGACACGGGATTGGCCTTCTGCGGCATGGTGGAGGACCCGCCGCCCGACCCGGGTCGCAGCTCGACGATCTCGTTGCGGGCCAGCAGCGCCACATCGGTGCCGATCTTGCCGAGGCTCGCCGTCAGGCTGGCAAGCCAGGCGGCCAGCTCCATCAGGCCATCGCGGCCAGTGTGCCAGGGCAGCGGGCCCGCCTTCAGGCCGAGTTCGACGGCAAGCGCCTCCATCACCCGGACACCGTCCGCCCCGAGCGCGGAGAGATTTCCGCCGGCGCCACCGAACTGGACCACCAGAAGCCGCCCTTGCAGTTCATGAAGCTGCGCACGGCGCCGCAACAGCGGCGCGAGCCAGGTCGCCGCCTTCAGCCCGAACGTGGTCGGCACCGCAATCTGGGTGCGGGTGCGCGCCGCCATCACCGTCGCCCGATGCCGGTCCGCGAGATCCGCAAGACGCGCGATGACTTTGTCCAGCCGGGCTCCGAGCAGCCCGGTTGCGCGCTCCAGCCGGATGACCAGCGCGGTGTCGGCGATGTCCTGGCTGGTCGCCCCCCAGTGCACGTACTGCGCCGCCTCCCCGCCGGCGATCTTCCGCAGTTGCTTGACGAGACCGGGCACCACGACCCCGGCCGATCTGGCCCCGTCCGCCAGGCTCGCCGGATCGATCTCCGCCCCCGCAAGCGCCCGATCGATCTCCGCGCCCGCGGCTTCCGGGATCACCCCGAGCCGGGCCTGTGCGCGCGCCAGTGCCCGCTCCACCTCGATCAGGGCGTCCAGTTCGCTGGCATCGGAAAACACCGCCGCCACGTCGCCGTCGGTGAACAGCGGTCCGTAGACGGCCGAATCGAACGGGAGCACTGCCATTGTCGTTACCTCTTTCGAACACTGAGCCGCGTCGGCCGCGGCACCGGACATAAACCGGCAAACGCCGGCGTCAAAGACCTCAGCCGGTCCCTGTCCAACGCCGTCTGCGGCGATTATGGTCCGCCGCGGCTTCCGTTTCGATCCACCGTGGAGGCTTGGCGCCGGCTTCTCCCGGCCCGGCGCCGGCTTCCGTCCCAAGGAGTTTTCCCATGGCACAGGCATCCATGACCCGCACGGCATCCACACCTGGCGAGGATTTTGGCCTCAAGGACGGCTCGCTCTTCCGGACCCAGGCGTTCGTCGCCGGGCAGTGGATCGATGCCGACAGCGGCGCGACCATCGACGTGACCGATCCCGCCACCGGAGCCGTCCTGGGAACGGTGCCGGACTGCGGCGCGGCGGAAACCAAACGCGCCATCGAGGCGGCGAACGCGGCCTGGCCGGCCTGGCGCGCGAAACCCGCCAAGGAGCGCGCCCAGATCCTGCGGCGCCTGTTCGAGCTGATGATGGAGAACCAGGAGGACCTCGCCCGCCTGATGACCGCCGAGCAGGGCAAGCCGCTCACCGAATCGCGCGGCGAGATCGTCTATGCGGCGAGCTTCTTCGAGTGGTTCTCCGAGGAGGCCAAGCGCGTCTACGGCGAGACCATTCCCGCACCCGCCGGCGACCGCCGGATCCTCGTTCTGAAACAGCCGATCGGGGTCAGCGCCGCCATCACGCCGTGGAATTTCCCGGCCGCCATGATCACCCGCAAGCTCGCCCCGGCGCTCGCCGCCGGCTGCCCGATGGTCATCAAGCCCTCGGAGCTGACGCCGTATTCCGCCTTCGCGCTGTGCGTGCTGGCGGAACGCGCCGGCCTGCCCGAAGGCCTTCTGTCCGTGATCACCGGCGACGCCAAGGCGATCGGCGGCGAGATGACCGCCAACCCGATCGTGCGCAAGCTCTCCTTCACCGGCTCCACCGCCGTCGGCAAGCTCCTGATGAAGCAGTCGGCCGATACCGTGAAGAAGCTCTCCCTCGAGCTCGGCGGCAACGCCCCGTTCCTCGTTTTCGACGATGCCGACCTGGACGCGGCGGTCGAGGGCGCGATGGCGTCCAAATACCGCAATGCCGGCCAGACCTGCGTCTGCGCGAACCGGATCTTCGTCCAGTCCGGTGTCTACGACGAATTCGCCGAGCGGCTCGCGGCGAAGTCCAAAGAGATGAAGGTCGGCAACGGCTTCGAGGACGGCGTCGTGCAGGGGCCGCTCATCAACGAAAGCGCGATGGAAAAGGTCGAGCGCCTCATCGCGGACGCGGTCGACAAGGGCGCGCGGATCGTCACCGGCGGCGGCCGCCACGAGCTTGGCCGGACCTTCTTCCAGCCGACCGTGTTGGCCGACGTGACACCCGAAATGGCCGTCATGCGCGAGGAGACGTTCGGCCCGATGGCGCCGCTCTTCCGCTTCGAGACCGAGGAAGACGGCATCCGGCTCGCCAACGCGACGGAGTTCGGCCTGGCGTCCTATTTCTACAGCCGCGACATCGGCCGGATCATGCGGGTCGGCGAAGGTCTGGAGTACGGCATCGTCGGCGCCAACACGGGCCTCATCTCCACCGAGGTCGCGCCGTTCGGCGGCGTGAAGGAAAGCGGCCTCGGCCGCGAAGGCTCGCACCACGGCATCGAGGAATATGTCGAGCTGAAATATCTGGCCCTGGCCGGCCTCAACGGCTGACCGGTAAAGTCGGCACCGGACGCGCCGTCATCCGTCCAGCGACGGGGGCGGCGCGTCCTGGAACTTCGCAACCGTTTCGGCGGTACGGGCACGCAGGACTTCGGAATCGCAGGCCAATACCGTGAACTGGGCGCCGAGCGCGCGCCATTTCGCCCCGACGCTCTCGTCGATGGAAAAGGCCCCGGCGGCGCAGCCCGCCTTGCGCGCGCCGGCCAGAATTTCGCCGACCGCCTGGGTGTGCCGGTCGTCGATCTTGGGAAAAAGTCCGAGCGACAGCGCCAGATCGCCGGTGCCCACGAACACGAGGTCCACCCCTTCCACGGCCGCGATCTCGGCGACCGCATCCTTGCCGGCCGCCGTCTCGATCATGACGGCGACGAACGGCGGGTCCTTCTGCAGGGATGCGAACGTGGCCGGAAAGTCCAGCAGCGGACGCACTCCGCCCGCTGACCGGATTCCGTCCGGCGGATAGCGCGTGGCAGCCACGACGGCCCGAGCCGTTTCCGCACTTTCCACGAGCGGCACGATGACGCCGGCCGCCCCCGCTTCCAGCGCGGCGGCGATATCCTCCGGCCGGTCCGACAGCGTGCGCACCAGCGGAATGGTCTTCCCCGCGACACCTGCCATCGCCGCCTCGAGCCCGGTCCGCGTCCACAGGCCGTGCTGGAGATCGAACACCGCCACGTCCGGGCCGGGGTGAGCCATCGCCTCCGCCGCCGCCGGCGAGCCGAGGCACAGCCAGACCGCGCCGATGGCCTCGCCGGAGCTGAGCCGTGCCCGGAGCTGAGCGGAGGCCGAAGTTGCGCGCTTTCGTGTCGCCATCAGGTCACCTGGGTGCAATCGCCGGCCGGACCGGCCGGATCTGTGGGTGGTCGGGAGTGGAGTGAAGCCTCGCGGCGGCGCCGGGTGCGCGCGGCAGCGGCTCCGGTCAGCGGATGCCTTGTGGCGAAGGCCCCGCGCCCTGTACCGTATACAGAATACTTTTTTGTCGATGGGCAGCAAGAGGTGGACGGCATGGCGGTTTGCGAGCAGGCGGATTCGGGCGCGGCATCGGAACGGACGCCCGACGGTTCCCCGCCGGATCCGGCCGCGCTCATCGCCCGGCTTGCGGAGGCGATCGGGCCGGACCGGATCAGCGACGATCCGGACCTCCGCACCCGCCATGCCACCGACTGGAGCGGCGTCCCGGCGGCGGCTCCTCTGGCGGTCGTCCGGCCGCGAACGACCGAGGAAGTTTCCGCCGTCCTGCAGATCTGTTCCGCCGCGGGCCAGCCGGTCGCGGTTCAGGGAGGACGCACCGGCTTGTGCGGCGGGGCCGCCACGGGCGACGGCGAGATCGCCCTCTCTCTCGACCGCATGACAGGCCTGTCGACGGTCGACAGGAGGGCCGGAACCCTGACCGTCGAGGCCGGTGTGACCCTTGCCGCCGTGCAGGAAGCCGCCGAGGAGAGCGGTCTTTTCTATGCCGTGGACATCGGCGCGCGCGGCACCGCCCAGATCGGCGGCACCATCGCCACCAACGCCGGCGGCATTCGCGTTCTGCGCTACGGGATGACCCGGGAGCAGGTGCTGGGGCTGGAGGTCGTTCTGGCCGACGGGACCGTGCTGTCCGACATGAGCGGGATGCAGAAGAACAACACCGGCATCGATCTGAAGCAGCTCTTCATCGGCAGCGAAGGTTCCCTCGGCATCGTGACCCGGGCCGTCCTCAGGCTCCATCCCCGTCCCGGCGCCACCGCGACCGCCTGGGTCACCATGGACGACGAGACGCTTCTGCCAGATCTGCTGGCCTCGGCGCGGGCGGCGCTCGGTCCGGCACTCGGCGCGTTCGAGCCCATGTGGCGGGACTATCTGGAGACCGTCAGCACCCGCATGTCCGGCTTCAGTCTGCCGCTGGACCCCGCGCCGGTGGCCGTCATCGTCGAGTGTTTCGGCCCGGACGAAGCAGCGGCCCGGGAGGCCCTGGAAGGCTTTCTCGCCGACAGGATGGAGGCCGGTCGGGTAACCGACGCCGTGATCGCCTCGTCCGTCGATCAGGAGCGCCGCATCTGGGCCGTTCGCGACGAGGTGCCGGCCGCCTATCCGACCGCTTTCAAGGCCATCATTCCCTTCGACGTATCGATCCCGATCGGCCGGATGAACGCGGCGGTCGGCGAGATGCGCTCTGAGTTGACCACGGCGCTCCCGGATGCGGACCTCCTGTTCTACGGCCACCTCGGCGATTCCAATCTGCACGTGGTCGTCGGCCTGCACGAGGCACTGACCACCGAAGCCAAGCACCGGGCGGAGGCGATCGTCTACGACCGGGTGCGCGCGCTGGGAGGATCGGTTTCCGCCGAACACGGCATCGGACGCTCGAAGCGCCGATGGCTGGCTCACACCCGCTCCGCTGCCGAGATCGAGACGATGCGGCGGCTCAAGGCCGCCCTCGATCCGGCCGGCATCCTCAATCCGGGGCGGAGCTTCGCCGCGTGACGACACCATCCCGCCCCGTCAGCGCTTGAGGGTGACCCCGGCCGCCTCGCGGTCCCAGGTGGTCTCGGACCGGCCGCGCTCCCGAAGCTTGAACTTCTGGATCTTGCCGCTCTCCGTTCGCGGCAGTTCCTGGACGAACTCGACGAAGCGCGGCACGGCGAAATAGGACATCTTGCCCTCGCAGAAGCGGACGATCTCCTCCTCGCTCGCCTGGGCTCCCTCCTTGAGCACGAGAGCCGCCATCACCTCGTCCTCGGCCAGCTCGGAGCGCACCGGAAAGACGGCGGCGAGCGAGACGGCCGGATGGCTGGTGAGCACCTGCTCCACCTCGTAGGAGGAGATGTTCTCGCCCCGGCGCCGGATCGCGTCCTTCATGCGGTCGATGAAGCGATAGAAGCCGTCCGGCGACCGTTCCACCCGGTCGCCGGTGTGGAGCCAGAGATTGCGCCAGGTCTCCACGGTCTTTTCCGGCATGGCGAAATAGCCGTCGGCGAAGGCGAACGGCTCGTCGGCCCTGAGCACGAGTTCGCCCGGCGTTCCGTCCGGGACCTCGTTGTCCTGCTCGTCGACGACCCGTGCCTGAACCCCGTCGATGACGCACCCCATCCAGCCCGGCCTGCGCCGCTCCGGTGTGGAGGCGATCACGGCGTTGGTTTCCGTCGTGCCGAAGCCGTCGAGCAGGAGGACGCCGGTCCGCTCCGTGAACGGCGCGTGATAGTTCTCCGGCACGCCCGGCGCCAGCGCGACCCGCACGGTGTGGCTGCCTTCGGCCGGGGTCGGATCCCGCGACAGGAGCATCGGCACCATGGCGCCGAGAAGATAGGTGACCGTCGCGCCGGACCGGTTCAGCGCCGGCCAGAAATCGGTGACGGAAAAGCGCCGCTCCACCACCTGGGTCGCGCCGTGCAGTAGGGCCTGGAACGAGCAGTTGAGCGCGTTGGTGTGAAACAGCGGCAGCGGTGTGTGCAGCACGTCGCCCTCGCGCACGCCCAGCTGCCGGCCGGTATAGACCGCCCACCAGAAGAACTGGGCATGGGGGCAGCACACCCCTTTCGAGAGCCCCGTCGTGCCGGACGTGTAGAGGATCGTCAGGAGATCGCCGGGCGCACTCTCGCCGGCCGGGACCTCTCCCGTCGCCTCCGGCAGGCGTTCCAGAACGGTGTCCGCCGGAGCCTCTGCAAGATCGCCGTCGCCGAACACCCAGATCCGTTCGACCGGCAGGTCGGAAAAGTCCGCCGTTTCCAGCGTCGAGACGAACTGGTCCTGGATCACCAGGATCTTGGCGCCGCTGTTGGACAGCATGTGGTGGAACTGGAAGCCGCGCGAGGCCGTGTTGATCGGTACCGAGACCGCGCCGAGCCAGGCCAGGCCGAAGAAGACGCGCACGAACTCCGGATCGTTACCGCAGACCATCGCCACCCGGTCGCCCTTCGCCACGCCGGCGGAGGCAAACAGCGCAGCGTAGCGCTTCGCGTCGCGCAGCAGCTCGGCGAAGCTGATCGTGGTGTCGTCGCAGCGGAAATAGGCCGCGTCGCCATAGCGTTCGGCCTGGCGAAGAAGCATCTGCGGCACGGTGCGCGTTTCCGGCGGAAACGCGACCACGGGTCCGGACGGCGCTTGAGAGGTCGGCATGGCAGGGATCACTCGCTTGTCGTCGAAGGGATAGGCCGGGGCCGGCACATGGCGGGTGGGCGGGCCGGAGCGGAGCCGCCCCGGCAGTCGTCTGCCGGACGGCCTACGCGACCTGATCGTCGTGCAGAAGAGCCCGGAAGCGGCCGTCCGCATAGACCAGCGGCGAGACCCGCTCCTGCCACAGCTCGATCGCCCGCACAGTGCCGACGAAGATCGTGTGGCTGTCCACGTCCATCATGTCCCGCACGACACAGTCGAAGCTGGCAAGGGCGCCGACCAGCGCCGGCGCGCCGGTGGCAAGCGTCGTCCAGTCGCGATCCTCGAAACGCAGGTGCCGATCGGTCGGAACGCTGAAGCGCCGGGCGAGCGCATCGTCCGTGCTGGTCAGGAGATTGACGCAGAAGCAGCCTGCGTCGCGGATCACCGAGTGGCTCGTGGCGGTGCGGTTGACGCACACCAGAAGCGCCGGCGCATCGGCGGAGACCGAACACACCGAGGTGGCCGCCATCCCGTGCCGCTCCCCATCCAGGACCGTCGTCACGATGGAGACGCCGCCCGCCAGCCGGCGCATGCCGAGCCGGAACAGATCCGGATCCGCCGGGGTCATGGGATCGGCATCGGAGTTGGTCACGCTGCACCTTTCGATCCGCAAGGAGCGCCGCTCGCTTGACCGGCGGCACGTCGGCGCCGACTCCGCTTGACGAAGAGCGGCGACCGGATATGATCGATTTCAGTATACTGTCGACGGTCGGCAACGCAATAGCGGGCACCCCATCATGAGCGCCTCCGCCTTCGCCGAACTCAAGCGCGCCCCGGCCCTCGCCGATCAGATCTACGACGGCGTGCTCCAGAGCCTGCGCGCGGGCAACTATGCGCCGGGTGAGCGGATCGTCGAATCCGCCCTCGCCCAGGAACTGTCGGTGTCGCGCTCCCCCGTCCGCGAAGCCCTCTCCCGCCTGACCGCCGACGGTCTTCTGGAAAGCCAGGGGACCGGCTTTCGGGTCGCAGCGCCCACGGCGGCGGACATGGCGGAAATCTTCGACATGCGGCGGCTTCTGGAGCCCGTCGCGGCGCGCCGGGTCGCCCGCGACGCCGACACGGGTCTGATGCGCGCGCTCGCGGACCGACTTTCGCGCACCCAGGCCGCGCACGAGGTCGGAGATTTCCCGGAATTCCTGGATGCCAACTACGACTTTCGCGCAGTCTGGGTCGCGCGCGTGCCCAATCGCCGGCTCGGCGCCGCGATCCTGAAGTTCGACGACCAGGCCGGCTTCGTCCGCCGCAAGACCCTCGTCCGGCCGGAGGCCCAGCAGGAGGTGCTGGAGCTGCTCGGCCGGTGCGTCGAGGCGTTCCGGACCAACGACGAGGACGCGGCGGCGGCCGCCGCCGAAGGCATCATCGACGGGGCGGAGCGGCATTACCGCGCCGCGGCCGACGCCACCGACTGACATCCACCGCAAGGGGCAGGAACCACGATGTCCACCAACCCGATGAACGGCCCGAACAAGTTCAAGCTGGGCGTGTTCTCCATGAACGCCGACGGCGGCCTCGCCCTCACCAAGGTGCCGGAGCGCTGGAAGGCGGAATGGCCGGACATCGTGGCGGCGGCCCGGATCGCCGACCGGGCCGGGCTGGAGTTCATCCTGCCGATCGCCCGCTGGAAGGGGTTCGGGGGCGAACTGAACAGCCGCGAATGGAGCTTCGAGACCTTCACCTTCGCAGCCGGGCTCGCCGGCGTGACCGAGAAGATCGCCCTGTTCTCCACCGTCCACGTGCCGATGGTGCATCCGGTGTTCGCGGCCAAGGCGCTGACCACCGTGGACCACGCCTCCGGCGGCCGGGCCGGCTTCAACATCGTGTGCGGCTGGAACCCGGAAGAGTTCGGCATGTTCGGCCTGCCGATGATCGAGAACCGCTACGACCAGGGCCTGGAGTGGTTCGAGATCATCCAGAAGATCTTCACCGAGGACGAGCCGTTCGACTATGACGGCCAGTTCTACAAGCTGACCGGCGTCTCCGGAAAACCGCGGCCGATCCAGTCCCCGCGCCCGGTCACGCTGAACGCGGCGTTCTCCCCGCCTGGCCGGGAATTCGCCGCCAAGGCCGCCGACTTCCTGTTCACGACCTTCATGGAGTTCGACGACGCCAGGAAGAACATCGCCGACATGAGGGAGCGCAGCGCGGCCACGGGCCGGGACGTCGGCGTGTTCACCACCTGCCCCGTGGTGTGCCGTCCGACCCAGGCCGAGGCCGAGGACTATTTCGAGCACTACGCCGTGACCATGGCCGACACGGAAAGCGTCGACCACTACATGGCCCAGAAGCAGAAATTCTCCGGCTCCCACGACCCGGAGGCCTACCGGCTGCATCGCAAGCGCTTCGCCGGCGGCGCGGGCGGTTATCCGCTGCTGGGCACGCCGGAGCACATCGTCTCGGAGATCGTGAAGATGCACGAGGCGGGCTTCGCCGGCATGGCCATGTCGTTCGTCAACTACAAGGACGAGCTGCCCTATTTCGTGGAGACCGTGCTGCCGCTCCTGCGCGAGGCCGGCCTGCGGGAATAGCGAGGCCGGCCGCAACGGCTGAAGGCGGCGGCCCCGTCGCCTCACCCGGCGATCTCCAGCACGATCTTGCCCCGGGCGTGGCCGGTCTCGTTCAGGGACTGGGCCGCGGCGAACTCGGCGAAGGGAAACACCCGGTCGATCGCCTGGGTGATCCGACCGGCCGCGACCTCCGCCACCAGGGTCGCCAGCGCGTCCGGTTCCGGGCGGATCACCGGCCGCACCAAACTCACGCCCCGTTCCGCGCTCCGGTCCTGAAACGGCGCCGCGTTGAGGCAGACGATCCGCCCGCCGGGCTTGAGCACGTCGTAGCTGCGGGCGTGGACATCGCCGCCCATCGTGTCGAAGACCAGATCGAAGCCGCTCAGGCGGTCTTCGAACGCCTCCTCGTCATAGGCGACGACCTCGTCCGCCCCCAGGCTCGTCACGAAGTCGGCGTTGCGGGCCGAACAGGTCGCCGCCACGTGTGCCCCACGCTGGCGCATGAGCTGGACGGCCAGCGACCCGATGCCGCCGGCGCCGGCATGGATCAGGACCCGCATGCCGCGCTCCACCGGCGCGGCGACCATGAGCGGGATCCAGGCGCTGAGCCCGGCGAGCGGAAGGGCCGCGGCATCGATGTCGGACAGGGTGTCGGGGATCGGTACGGCCAGGTCCGCCGGCAGCACGACGGTCTCCGCCCAGGTTCCGACACCCTGGGGCGCCAGAAAGCACACGCGCCGGCCGACCAGATCGTTCGCGACCCCCTCGCCCGCCGCCGCGACGACGCCGGCCCCGTCGCGCCCGGTGACGAACGGAAACGGGATCGCGAACACGTCCTTCAGGAGCCCCTTGCGGAGCTTCCAGTCGATCGGGTTGACGCTGGCGGCCTTGACGTCGATCCGGACCTCTCCCGGCCCCGGCTCGGGCACTGGAACGCGGTCGGCCGACAGCACATCGACGGGGCCGTAGTCGGCGAAGCGGATCGCGGTCATGTCACCCATGAGCGGCCACCTCCGCGGTTCCGGCCCCCGCCTCCGTCGCATCGGCGAACGGTGTCCACGGCGCCGTCGGGTCGTCCGGCGGAACGGCGGCCAGAAGCATCTTCGTGTAGGGATGGCTCGGTGCGTCGAAGACCTCGCCGGTCCGGCCGGCCTCGACCACCTCGCCCCGGTACATGACCAGCACCCGGTCGCAGAGATAGCGAACCACGGATAGGTCGTGGGAAATCAGGATCATGGAGAAGCCACGCTCGCGCCGGAGCTGCAGGAGGAGATTGAGGAGCTGCGCCTGCACCGACACGTCGAGGCCGGAGACGATCTCGTCGGCGACCAGGATGTTCGGCGCCACGCAGAGCGCCCGGGCGATGTTGACCCGCTGCTTCTGACCGCCCGACAGCTGGGTCGGGTACCGGGTGGCGGCCTCCGGCGGAAGCCCGATCTCCGACAGCAGCGTTTCCGCCCGTGCCAGACGCGCGGACCAGTCCCGCTCGCCGGCCGCCTCCATCGCCTGGGTGACGATGCTGCCGACCTTGCGCCGCGGGTTGAGCGCCGACTGGGGATCCTGGAAGACCATCTGCACGTGGGCGCGCTGATGGGCCTTCGCGGCGGTCGACCCGTCGCCGACCTCCCTGCCGGCGACGACCAGCGATCCGGCGGACGGCGCCTCAAGCCCGCACAGCATCCGCGCGACGGTGCTCTTGCCGCTGCCGCTCTCGCCGACGATGCCCACGAACTCGTTCTGATGCAGCTCGAAGCTGATCTCCTTGACCGCGTCCACGGCTGTCTTGCGAAACAGGCCGCGGCTGACGGTAAAGGTCTTGGACAGGCCGGTCGCGGTGAGAAGCGGCGTGCCGAGATCCGGCGCCTCGGCGGTGGCCGGAGGCGGCGGGGCGATCCCGGCGGTGCTCTCGCTGCGGATGCAGGCCACGGTGCGGTTGCCGCCGACGGAGACGAAGGGTGGCAGACCGTCCTGGCAGGCCTCGACCACGTTCGGACAGCGGGAGGCGAAGGGACAGCCGGTCAGCTCGTTGAGGACGCTCAGCCCGGGCATCCGCTCCGGAAGGGTATAGAGGCCACGGCGCGGGCCGCTCATGGCCGGATTGGAAAGCTGCAGGCAGCGCGTATAGGGATGACCCGGCGCGGAAAACACGTCCGTGGCGGGCCCGTACTCCACCGGCCGGCCGGCATAGAGGACCATGATGTCGTCACAGATCTGGGCGGCGAGCTGCAGGTCGTGGGTGATGAACACCACGGCGGTGCCGTCCCGGTCCTTCATCTCCCGGATCAGGTTGACGACCCGCGCCTGGATGGTGACGTCGAGGGCGGTGGTCGGCTCGTCGGCGACCAGCAGCTTCGGGCCGCTGGCGAACGCCATTGCGATCAGCACGCGCTGGCACATGCCGCCTGAGAGCTGGTGAGGATATTTGTGCAGGAGCTCGGCGGGCGTCGTCAGGTGGACGGCGTCCAGCATGGCGATCGCGCGATCGCGCCGGGCGCGGGCGCTGCCGCCGGCGATCCGTTTCAGGTGCTCGTCGAACTGCTGTCCGATGGTGAGCACCGGGTTGAGGCCCGACAGGGGCTCCTGGGGAATGAACGCGATCTCTCGGCCGAGCAGGGCGCGGCGGGCATGTCCCGGCATGCGCACCAGATCCTGGCCATCGAACATCAGCTCGCCGCCGGCGATGCCGAAGCGGGGCGGTAGAAGCTTGGCGATGGTGCGGCCGATCATCGACTTGCCGGCCCCGGATTCCCCCACCAGCCCGAGCACGCGGCCGGGGGGCAGCGAGAAATCGAGCTCGCGGATGACAGGCACGGTCCCGATCGGCAGATCCGCGCTGACGGCGACGTTGCGGGCGACCAACATATCCATCGGCTCAGACCCGCTGCGTCACGGCGACACGCACATCCAGGGTGCGGCGCAGACCGTCGCCGAGCATGTTGAACCCGAACACGGCGATGAAGATGGCGAGGACCGGGAAGAACAGGCCCCAGGGCGAATCGTAGATGTACTGCCGGGCATCGGCGATCATCTGCCCCCAGGCCGGCGTCTCTGCGCCCACGCTCATTCCCACGAACGACAGGATCGCCTCGACGATGACGGCGATGCCCATCTCCAGGCTCATCAGCGTGATCAGCAGCGGCAGGCTGGCCGGGATGATCTCGCGGGTGATCGTGCGCCAGTGGGAAAAGCCGACGAGGCGGGCGGCGGAGACGTAGTCGCGGCGCGCCGTCACCATGACTTCCGCCCTGAGCACCCGGCAGAACCGGGTCCAGTCGACGAGGATGATGGCCAGGATCACGTTGCGCAGCCCGACCCCGAGGCCGACCATGAGGATGAGGGACAGGATCACCGGGGGAAACGACATCCAGACGTCCACCGCCCGGCTGATCACCGCGTCGACGCGCCCGCCGAAATAGCCGGCGATGTAGGCCAGCACGGCCCCGAGCAGCATGGCGCCCACGGACGCGACCACGGCCACGGTCATGGCCACGCGGGCCCCGTAGATGAGTTGGGACAGCACGTCGCGGCCGAGGCTGTCGGTGCCGAGCAGGTGCGCCGGATCTCCGCCCGGCGCCCAGGCCGGCGGCAGGAACATGGCAAGAAGGTCCTGCTGGTTGGGATCGTAGGGGGCCAGCACCGGCGCGAAGATGGCGCACAGGAAGATCAGGGAAACCACGACCAGTCCCGTGAGCACCCGGCCCGATCGCATCCAGGGAGGCAGCATGGCCATGGTCAGCGGGTCCTCAGCTTGGGGTTGAGGACGAGATAGAGGCTGTCCACCACCGTGTTGATGACGAGGACCATCACGCAGTAGGCGAGACCGACCGCCTGGATGATCGGCAGGTCGGCATTGCGCACCGCATCGACCATCAGGTTGCCCAGGCCGGGATAGGAGAAGATCACCTCCACCAGCAGCGTGCCGCCGAACAGGAAGCCGAACTGGACCCCCATCAGACTCAATGTCGGCAGGATCGCGTTCTTCAGCGCGTGGCGCACCAGAATCCGCCCCTCCGACAGACCGCGCAGGCGTGCGAGATGGATGTAGTCCTCCTGATAGGTGTCGATCAGGCTGGACCGGAGCACGCGCATGATGGGCGGCGCGAAGCCGATCCCCAGCGCGAAGCTCGGCAGGATCAGATGCTCCAGCGCGCTCCGGAAGATGTCGAGGCGGCCGGCGACGAGGGAATCGATCAGCAGAAAGCCGCTGCCGCCGGGATCGCTGAATTCGGAATCGAGCCGACCGGTGAACGGCAGCCAGTTCAGTTCCGCGCCGAACAGGAAAATGAAGAAGAGCGCCCAGAGAAACTCAGGCAGCGACAGAAGCATGATCGAGCCGACGTCCGCCGGCGCCTCGGCGTAGCTTCCGCGGACATGGAACAGGAGCAGGCCGCCGGCGATGCCGAGCACGGTCGCGATGATCATGGCCAGAACGGCGAGTTCGATGGTCGCCGGCAGGGTTTCCGCGATCAGACCGAGCACATCCCGGCGAAACAGGATCGAGATGCCGAAATCGCCGCGCAGGGCGTCGCCGAGCCAGATCACGTACTGATGGGGCAGCGGCAGATGCAGCCCCATTTCCCGCCGCTTCTCCTCGATCTCGGCGAGGGTCGCCGTGGGCGGCAGCGACATCGCGGCCGGATCGACCGGCAACAGCCGCAGCACGCAGAACAGCAGGATCGACACGATCAGCAGGATCAGCACCGACAGAGCCAGGCGGCGGCCGATCAGAGGAAGAATGGTCGCAATCATCGCGGAAACCCGCCACCGCAGCGGCCTTCGCCGGTCTTGGACCCAGGCGAAACGCAGCCGCTGCGATGGTTACGAGACACAGGGAAGCTCAGACGGCGGACCTCAGGTCCATTTCATGGTGTTGGCGAGCACCCAGCCGTTCTGGAACTTCTCGTAGCTCAGGCCCTTCTTGTGCACGAGGGTCTGCACGGTCTGCAGGATCGGGATCGTGGCGCCCATTTCCACCGCGCGGACCTCGAAGTCCCGGTAGCCCTGAATCCGCTTCTCGTAGTCCGTCTCGGCGAACAGCCCGTCGAGCGTCTCGCCGAACTCCGCCAACTTGAAGGCCGAGAACGGCATGTTCGGATTCAGCAGATAGCCCGCGTAGATCTCCGGATCGCCGGTCGCATTGTCCCAGGAGTAGAGCATCGCATCGGGCAGGGTGCCGCTGCGGACCAGTTCGAAATACTTCGTGTACTCCACGGTCTGCAGTTCGGCATCGATCCCGACCTGGCTCCACATCTGCTGGATCGCGCGGGCCATGTCGTAGTCGCTGGGAAAGTGCCCGTTGGTGGTCCCGAACGTGATCTTCGCCGGATTGTCCGGTCCGTAGCCGGATTCGGCCAGCAATTCCTTGGCCTTCTCCGGATCGTAGGGGAACTCGAAGCCTTCGACGTATCCGGGCGAGCCCGGAGTGGCCGGCACCGGCACGGGCACCGCCTTGCCGCCATAGAACGCCTTGGACAGGGCCTCCTTGTTGATGGCGTGGTGCGCCGCAAGGCGGACGTTCTGGTCCGTGAAGCCCTGGTCGGCCCGGCACTGCAGCAGGATCAGGCGGGCGATCGGATTGATCTCGCCGACGAGGTTCGGATCGCTCTCGTAGCGCTCGACCTCGCGCACCGGCACGTTGATGGTCAGGTCGACCTGTCCGGATTTGACCGCCGCGCCGCGGGCCGACGGATCCTTGATGATCTCGAAGATGACCCGCTTGATCGCCGGCTTGGGGCCCCAGAAGCCGTCATAGCGCTCCATGACGGCCCGCGAGTTGAGCTGATAGTCGACCAGCCTGTAGGGGCCGGTTCCGATCGGCTTCTCGGCGAAGGCCTTTTCGCCGACCTCGGTGATGTACCCTTTCGGGACGACGTAGCTGCCCAGGAAGGTGAGCCATTGCGGCACCGTCGTCGCCGGTTTGGCGAACTTCATCGTCGCCTTGGTCGGCGACTCGATCTCGATGTCGGTGAGGTTCCGCCAGGAATTCTTGATGTCGAGCGGCAGATCGGAATTCTTCCGCTCCACGAAGGAGAACCGGAAATCCTCCGTGGTCATCTTGTCGCCGTTCTGGAACGTGACGTCGTCGCGGATCTCGAAGGCGAAGCTCATGCCGTCGTCCGCCATCTCCCATTTGGTGATCAGATTGGGAGCGAGGCTGA
Organism: Amorphus orientalis; assembly: GCF_030814015.1. NCBI lineage: Bacteria > Pseudomonadati > Pseudomonadota > Alphaproteobacteria > Hyphomicrobiales > Amorphaceae > Amorphus > Amorphus orientalis. Next base: position 312,850 of record NZ_JAUSUL010000001.1, on the reverse strand, counting down.
GGTCCGGGTTCTGGGTGAGCGGCTGACTGAACACCTGCTTGTACAGCGGCTGAGCATCCGGTGCGAACCGGAGGTTCGGGTCCCAGCTCGGGACGTCGTTGGGCCAGCCGATGGTGACGGAGTCCCCATCCGCCGCCAGTACCTTGAGGCTGCCGCCCATGACGCCGGCGCTGGCCGCGCCGATACCCAGCATCTGCAACAGCGTGCGACGTTGAATCTCGTATGCCATGTGAATCCCTCTGCTGGTGATCTTGTTCTTTTTGATCGCTGCGCCGGTCTTCGCCGGTCGTCAGATCCGCCCAACCGTCACCAGGCGGCCGGTTACCCGCGGCCACATGGCTCCTGACCCGGGCGGGACGCGCGAACGCCCCGCCACAGGGGAAGGCCGCGAAAGTCCGCTGCGGCCAACTCCGATATTTGAAGCCTAAACAGTATACTGTTTTCGCGCAACGATCTTGCTCGGCTGCGAATGAAGATTTTTGAGGCAGCGAATGGCGCGCGACGCGGCACCCGCCGGCTCAGCCGAACAGGCGCTGGCGCGTCATCGGGTAATGGGTGTTCGCACCGCTGAAGGCGGGGAAATAGCGGTAGTGATCGCGCAGCTCCTCGCGAACCGGCGACTTCATGGCCACGTTGAAGGCCGCAATGTCGTCGAAGGCGACCTCGTTGCCGATCATGTAGTCCGGATCGTCGAACGGCCCGCCCGGCTCGGCCTCGCCCAGCGGCAGGTAGCACGCGATCGCCCGGATGCCGGGCAGCTTGGCCTGGGTGACCGGGTGGGTTGAGATATAGTTCTGGATGAAGGCCGCCTCGTCCTCCGCCGGGCGCTGATAGCGGACGACATAGGAAAACGGGGCTTCGAGCCGAGCCGGCTCCGTTCCGTCCGCGACCGGATACAGCCGGCGCTCGAATGCCGTGCCGGTGGCCGTCGCGCCGTCGGGAAGCGAACCGAAGGCGGCGGCGATGCGAAAGCTCCGGACGGCGTCGATCAGAGCCTCCCGGGTCGCGAAAACAATCTGGAGCAGCAGCGCCGGACCCGCCTTGTCGTGGTTGTAGGGATCGGCGGATTCGCCCTCGGCGGGCACATAGAGATCAACGTGGCGGAAACCGTCCAACCCGGCCAGCGCGGCGAGGGGGCCGGCGCGGAACCAGCGCTCCAGCGCATCGGACGTCTCGGTTGCGCTTGTCACCGCGACCTCATATGTCCATTCCATTCACGTGTCTCCGTTGTCGGGTCAAAGCCTCCGGCGCCATGCCGGATGACCGGTCGACGCAGACCTTACACGGATCGTGCCGAGGCTCGAGCCCTTCCATGCAACGGCGTCCGAAAGCGCCGATGCGTCCGCCGCGCTTTGGCCGGCGCCGCGGACCGGATAGAATCGGTGCACTGCACCCAGGAGGACACAGGTGACCAGTCGGGACCGGGCCGCGCACAAGATGGCGCCGAGACAGACCAGCCTGCGCCAGCAGGTCCGCGACACCATCCGCCGGAAGATACAGCACGGCGAGATCGGCCCCGATACGCGCCTGGTCGACCTGGAGATCGCGAGCCGGATGGGTGTGTCGCGGATGCCGGTTCGCGAAGCCCTGCTGGAACTCGTCAGCGAAGGCTATCTCGCCGGGACCACCCGCGGCTTCGTGCTGCCGAAGCTGTCCATGCAGGACGTCGCCGACATTTTCGAGATCCGCAAGCTGCTGGAACCAACGGCTGCGGCCAACGCGGCCCGCCACCTGTCGGATCGTGCGGAAGCCGATCTGGTGACCGCATACGAGCGCGCCCGTCGTGCCCACCGGGACCAGGACGCCGACGAGATGGGCCTGGCCAACATGCAGTACCGCCAGATCTGGCTGGAGGCCGAACCCAACTGGCGCCTTGCGGCCACCATTTCGCGCTTTGCCGATCAGGTGCAGACGGTCCGCCTCGCGACCCTGAAGAGCCCGGCCACACGGGACGTCGTCATGTCCGGCCTCGACCGCATGACCGCAGCCTTCCGGCACCGGGACGCCGACGCCGTCGAGGCGGCCGTGCGGATCTTCATCGAAGACGCGGAAGCCCATTTCTTCGCCACTCAGAAGGCGGCCGGGGACCGGCCCGACGCGGGGCGCCGACGCTCAAGCGTCTGATCCCGGGACCGGTCGCTGCCACAGGCGCACGTCAGGGTGGCGATGATCGGACCGTCGCAGATGACCGCGCCCCCGAGCCCGCTCGGCACGATATATTTCGTGAAACTATCCAATACGCGCGCAGATCGCATCTGGATCCTCCGGCAACCTGAAGCATGCAAGGTTAGCACAAGCTAATCCAGCGCAACGTGTCACCGACCGCAGATCACGCTTTCGTTTTTCGGCGTGCAGGCGGTGGTTCTCCCAAAGCGCGCCTCCCCGGCCATCAGCCATGGTTGAACGCGTGCACCCGTGGGGCAGCGCTCGACGCACCCTCCTCCTACTGTCGCCCGCGCGATCCTGCGCGGCCAAAGGAAATGACTTCGGCAATGACGACGCAAGGAACGACCGATCTGAAGAAGCGCTTCGAGTTCACCGGCTTCGACGCCCAGGCCCGGCAGGTTCTGCGCGATCTGAAGCCACTGATTGAACGAGAGCTGCCGAAGATCCTGGACCAGTTCTACACCGACATCGCCAAGCAGCCGGAGGCGAACGCCACCTTCGCGAACGACGCGATGCGTCGGCACGCCCGCGAAAAGCAGTTCGAGCACTGGATGCGGATCATGACCGCGGACTTCGGCGACGACTACATCAAGTCGGTCGAGCGCATCGGCGACGCCCACGCGCGCCTCGGACTGCGCCCGGAATGGTATTTCGGCGGCTATGCAAAACTCGTCTCCGCGATGGTGCAGGCCGTGAGCCGGGCCGGCGCCGGCAAGCGCTTCCTGGGTGGCAAATCGGGTGCGGCAGCCACGGAGCGCGGCATCGACTGCCTGATCAAGGCGGCGATGCTCGACATGGACCTCTGCATTTCCCGCATGGACGAGATCCGGATTACGACCAAACGCACCGAACAGGAGCGGATGGCCCAGGAATTCGAACGCGAGGTGGGCGCGATCGCGGAAACGCTGGCGGCGGCCTCGGAAGAACTCGCCGTCACGGCGAAATCGATGTCCCGCACCGCCGAAACGACCGCCGACCGGACCTCGACGATGGCGGCCGCCTCGGAAGAAATGGCTGCGACCGCCCAGTCCGTGTCCGCGGCAGCCGGCCAGTTGACCCATTCCATCCGGGAAATCTCCTCCCGGGTCCATGACGCGGCCCGCACCTCCTCGGGCGTGTCCGCCGACGCCCGATCCGCAGCCTCGACGATGCAGGAACTCTCCGCCGCCGCCGAGAAGATCGGGGAAATCGTCAACCTGATCGAGAGCGTCGCCTCCCAGACCAACCTGCTCGCCCTCAACGCCACCATCGAGGCCGCCCGCGCCGGCGATGCGGGCAAGGGGTTCGCCGTGGTGGCGAGCGAGGTGAAGAGCCTCGCCAACCAGACGGCCCGGGCAACGGAAGAGATCTCCGGCCAGATCAGCAACATCCAGGCGGTGATGAAGACCGCGGTGGACGCCATCGATCGCGTCGGTCAGTCCATCGAATCGGTCAACGACTCCTCGGCCTCGATTTCGGCCGCCGTCGAGCAGCAGAACGTCGCCACATCCGATATCAGCACCAACATCGGCGATACGGCACGCAGCGCAGCCTCGGTTTCCGCCACCATCCACGAGGTGATGGAAGGGGTGCAGGAAACCAGCAACTCCGCCGACTCGCTCGTCGGCGCGGCGTCGGAGCTCGGCCGTCAGTCGGAGCAACTGCGCACGGGTGTTGCCGGTTTCCTCGCCAAGATCCGCGCAGCCTGACGCGGGTTCGGATCAGGCCGCTCGCGCCCCGACCGGACGGGCCCTCGGGCCTGGGTCCGGCGCGCGGCGGGAACCGCGGCCGCGCTGTCGTCGTTTCCCATGTCCGAGTTATCGGCATGGAGTTCCGACATGAAGACGAGAACCTATATCGCAGCGCTCGTCTCGATGATGGCCAACGCCGTGGTGTTCGGCGTGGGCGCCCTGCTGGTCCTCTATGTGCCAGCGCTGGAAGCCCACGCGGCCGTCCTGCTGCCGATTGTCATCGTGGCAGCGTTCGTGACGACGCCGTTCATCGGCTGGAAGCTGGCGCCGCGCATGCGTGCCCGCAACTGGCGCGATGGAGAGTACGCACCGGCGCGATCGCGGTGAGCGGACCTGTGCCGCCTGGGCCCAGACGGAGGCATCCGAGCGGGCAGACAGCTCACACCCGAGCAGATGCAGCCTCTGGGCGAACCACGGCGGATCGCACACTCCGTCGTCAGCACACCCCCCAAATCTGACTAGAAATTAGGCGACCGGATCGCCCACCGGCCGCCTTTGTGCACGATTCGACACCCGGCCTCACCCTCTCCGGGCACTGGCATCCTTGTTGCAACGCCGAATGCGCCTTCGGCAACGCAATCGAGATTCAATGTCTTCATGAGGAGGGATCATGCTGGGCTTCATTCGTAAAACGGCGCGCCCGATCGCGCTTTCGTTGTGCCTGACCGGCGCGGCGACGGGCGCCGCGCTGGCGCAGGACGACGACACCATCAAGGTGGGCATCCTGCACTCGCTGTCGGGAACGATGGCGATTTCGGAAACCACTCTCAAAGACGTGATGCTGATGCTGATCGAGGAGCAGAACGCCAAGGGCGGACTGCTCGGCAAGCAGCTCGAGGCCGTCGTCGTGGACCCGGCCTCCGACTGGCCGCTCTTTGCGGAAAAGGCGCGCCAGCTGCTTTCCCAGGATGAGGTCGCGGCCGTCTTCGGAAGCTGGACTTCGGTCTCGCGGAAATCCGTGCTGCCGGTGTTCGAGGAACTCAACGGCATCCTGTTCTATCCGGTGCAGTACGAGGGCGAGGAATCCTCCCGCAACATCTTCTACACCGGCGCCGCCCCGAACCAGCAGGCGATCCCCGCCGTCGACTACCTGATGGACCAGGGCGTCGAGCGCTGGGTGCTGGCCGGTACCGACTATGTCTACCCGCGCACGACCAACAAGATCCTCGAGCAGTACCTCAAGGACAGCGGCGTCGCCGACGAAGACATCATGATCAACTACACGCCGTTCGGCCATTCCGACTGGCAGTCGATCGTGTCGGAGATCAAGACCTTCGGCTCGACCGGCAAGAAGACGGCGGTTGTCTCCACCATCAACGGCGACGCCAACGTGCCGTTCTACAAGGAGCTCGCGAACCAGGGGATCGAGGCAACCGACATTCCGGTCGTCGCCTTCTCCGTCGGCGAGGAGGAACTCGCCGGCATCGACACCGCTCCGCTGGTCGGCCATCTCGCCGCCTGGAACTACTTCATGTCGGTGGATACGCCGGAGAATGACGCGTTCATCGAAAACTGGCTCGACTTCATCGGCGACGACAACCGCGTCACCAACGACCCGATGGAGGCCCACTATATCGGCTTCAACATGTGGGTCGAAGCCGTGAAGAAGGCCGGCACCACCGATCCCGACGCCGTCATCGACGCGATGATCGGCGTGGCCGTGCCGAACCTCTCCGGCGGCTATTCGGCGATGATGCCGAACCACCACATCACCAAGCCGGTACTGATCGGCGAAATCCTCGACGACGGCCAGTTCGGCATCGTCTGGGAGACGCCGGGCCTGGTGCCGGGCGACGCGTGGTCGGACTACCTGCCGGACTCCAAGCCGCTGATCTCCGATTGGCGCGCGCCGATGTCCTGCGGAAACTTCAACACCGAGACCGGCCAGTGCGGCGGCCAGGGCGCCTCCGGCCAATAACCGCCTGACCTCAGACGAGACGGCGCGGAGCCAGTGGGGCTCCGCGCCGTTCCTCCGCTCCGGCGGACCTTGGCTTTCACATCAAAACCGCACGGGAACGCCATGCTGCAGCGTCTGCCGACCAGTCGGTTCCGCTCGATCCCCGTATTCGGCGCCCTGTTCTGCCTCGTCGCCCTTCTGATGCTGCTTGCGCCCGATGGGGCGCGCGCCCAGGACGGTCAGGACGCGGAAGAGCTCCGGCCGCTTCTCTCCGGCCTCGACAACGGCCGCGACTTCGCCGCGACCGAAGCCGGCATCCGCGCGATCGCGGCGACCGGCAACCCCGCCGCGGCGCCCCTGCTGCGCGCTCTGCGCAACGGCGATCTGGAGATCCGCAAGTCCGACAACCGCGTCGTTCTCGTGGTCGAGGAAGGGCGCGACGATTTCGCCGTCGACCCGCTGACCGGCGAACGGCTTGGCGAGCTCGGCCGGCGCGACACCAATCGCATCTCCATCAACAACAACATCCGCAACCTGATCGACGAGGTCGTAGCCGGCCTGACGCTGCGCGCCGAGGACCCGGCGATCCGCCGCACCGCGGCGCTGGAAATGCTGGCCGCCGCCTCGGGCGACAATGTCGAGCCGCTGCGGGCCGCGCTGGCCGAAGAGGACGACGCCGGCGTCCGCACGACCATGCAGCGCGCGCTCGCCGCCTCGATCCTGCAGTCCGACGCGCCGACCGAGGAGAAGCTGGAAGCGCTGGAGACCGTGGCCGCCGTCGGCGACCGGCAGGCGCTGCAGCTGCTCAACCGCGCCACGGCCGATGCGGAGCTTGCCGAGCGATCGGCCGAGCTGATCCGGGGCGTCGAGCGCAAGCTGCAGATGTGGGAGTTCGCCCAGAACATCTGGTTCGGACTGTCGCTGGGATCGGTGCTGCTTCTGGCGGCGATCGGGCTCGCCATCACCTTCGGCGTCATGGGCGTGATCAACATGGCCCATGGCGAGATGGTGATGCTCGGCGCCTACACGACGTTCGTCGTTCAGGAGGTGATCCGGCAGAACTTTCCCGAGCTGTTCGGGGCCTCCCTGGCGATCGCGCTGCCGCTCGCCTTCTGCGTCGCCGGCCTGGTCGGCATCCTGATCGAGCGGACGGTGATCCGCTTCCTCTATGGCCGCCCGCTGGAGACGCTGCTCGCCACCTGGGGCATCTCGCTGATCCTGCAGCAGACCGTCCGAGTGATCTTCGGCGCCACCAACCGCGAGGTCGGCAATCCGGACTGGATGTCCGGCGCGTTCCAGCTCGGCGGCCTGTCCATCACCTATTCGCGCATGGCGATCGTCATCTTCGCGCTGATCGTGTTCGGGCTCCTGGTCCTGCTCCTGCAGCGCACCGCCTTCGGTCTGCAGATCCGGGCCGTGACCCAGAACCGGAAGATGGCCTCGACCATGGGCATCCGCACGCCCTGGACCGACGCCCTCACCTTCGGCCTCGGCTCCGGCGTGGCCGGCATCGCCGGGGTGGCGCTCTCCCAGATCGACAACGTCTCGCCGAACCTCGGCCAGAGCTACATCATCGACAGCTTCCTGGTCGTGGTGTTCGGCGGGGTCGGCAATCTGTGGGGCACCTTCGTGGGCGCCCTGTCGCTGGGCGTGCTCAACAAGTTTCTCGAGCCCTATGCCGGCGCGGTGCTCGGCAAGATCCTGGTGCTCGTCCTCATCATCCTGTTCATCCAGAGACGGCCGCGCGGGCTCTTCCCGCAAAAAGGCCGCGCGGCGGAGGGCTGATGACCACCATCTCCCCCATCCTCCTGACCCGTTTCGCCCTCGGCGCGATCGCGATCCTGCTCGTCGGCTCGCTGGTGGTGATCTACCTGAACCTCGCCTTCGACCCGGGCGACCCCTGGCACGTGCCGACCTATGTCGTGAGCCTTCTGGGCAAGTATCTCGCCTTCGCGCTGCTGGCGCTGTCGATCGACCTGGTCTGGGGCTTCGGCGGCGTGCTGACCCTCGGCCACGGGGCGTTCTTCGCCCTCGGCGGCTACGCCATGGGCATGTACCTGATGCGCCAGATCGGCGACCGGGGCGTCTACGGCAACCCGCTGCTGCCGGACTTCATGGTGTTCCTGAACTGGGACGGCCTGCCCTGGTACTGGCACGGCTTCGACATGTTCTGGTTCGCCGCGCTGATGGTGGTGCTGGTGCCGGGCCTGCTCGCCTTCGTGTTCGGCTGGCTCGCCTTCCGCTCCCGGGTCACCGGCGTCTATCTCTCCATCATCACCCAGGCGATGACCTTCGCCCTGATGCTGGCCTTCTTCCGCAACGAGATGGGCTTCGGCGGCAACAACGGCCTGACCGACTTCAAGGACATCCTCGGCTTCAGCATCCAGGCCCGGGAGACCCGCGCCGCGCTGTTCTTCGCCACCGCGCTGGCGCTCTGTCTCGGACTGCTGCTGGCGATCTGGCTGGTCCGCTCCCGGTTCGGCCAGGCGCTGGTGGCGGTGCGCGACGCGGAGGCGCGGGCGCGCTTCATCGGCTACCGGGTGGAGCACTACAAGCTCATCATCTGGACCGTGTCGGCCGCCATGGCCGGCGTCGCCGGCGCCCTCTACGTGCCCCAGGTCGGCATCATCAATCCCGGCGAATTCGCCCCGGCCAACTCCATCGAGGCGGTGATCTGGGTCGCCGTCGGCGGGCGCGGCACCCTGGTCGGCTCCATCGTCGGCGCGGTGCTGGTCAATTTCGGCAAGACCTACTTCACCGGCGCCTTCCCCGAACTCTGGCTGTTCGTGCTCGGCGCCCTGTTCGTGGTCGTGACCGTGCTTCTGCCGCGCGGGATCATGGGCCCGTTCTTCGGCCTCATCGACCGGCGCCGCCAGCGCAAGCTGATCGCAGAGCAGCAGGAAAGCGCCGCCCGCGCCTCCGCCGAACGGGAAGCCGGCGTCGATCCCGACGACACCGCCATGGCCCGGGGAGGCGCTGCGGAATGAGCCTCACGTCCTCGCTTCTCTATCTCGACGGCGTCACCGTCTCCTTCGACGGCTTCAAGGCGCTCAACAACCTCTCCATGGTGCTCCAGGAGGGCGAGATGCGCGCCATCATCGGCCCCAACGGCGCCGGCAAGACCACCATGATGGACTGCATCACCGGCAAGACGCGTCCGGACACCGGCACCATCTATTTCGACGGAACCGTCGACCTGACCCGGCTCGACGAGGCGGCCATCGCCAACGAGGGGATCGGCCGGAAATTCCAGAAGCCGACCGTGTTCGAGAACCACACGGTGCGCACCAACATCGCGCTGGCGCTGAAGGAAAGCCGCTCGCCGTTCCACCTGCTCGTCTCCCGGCTGTCGCGGGAGCAGAACACCCGCATCGACGAGGTGCTGGACACGATCCGGCTGTCGCATCTCCAGAAGGAGACGGCGGCGAACCTCTCCCACGGCCAGAAGCAATGGCTGGAGATCGGCATGCTGCTCGCCCAGGACCCGCGGCTGCTGCTGGTCGACGAGCCGGTCGCCGGCATGACGGATTCGGAGACGGCCGAAACCGCCCGGCTGCTGGTGGAAATCGCGAAAACCCACACCGTCATCGTCGTCGAGCACGACATGGCGTTCGTGCGCGATCTCGACGTGAAGGTGACGGTGCTGCACGAGGGCTCGGTGCTGTCGGAAGGCACCCTCGATCACGTCAGCGCCGACACCCGCGTCATCGACGTCTATCTGGGTCGGTAGGGGGAGGATCATGCTGGAAGTCCGCAACGTCGACCTTCACTATGGCGCGGCCCACGCGCTGCGCTCCGTCAGCCTGACCTGCCGGCCGGGCGAGGTGACCTGCCTGATGGGCCGCAACGGCGTCGGCAAGACCTCGCTCCTGCGCGCCGTCATGGGCCAGCATCCGATTTCCGGCGGCGAGATCGTCTGGGACGGCAAGGCGTTCGGCGCAAGCCCGCCCTACGAGCGCGCCCGCCGGGGGCTGGCCATGGTGCCCCAGGGCCGCGAGATCTTTCCGCTCCTGACCGTGGGCGAGAACCTCCAGACCGGCTTCGCCGGCCTGCCGCCCGCCCAGCGGCGCATCCCGGACGACGTGTTCGAGCTGTTTCCCGTCCTGTCCTCGATGATGAACCGCCGCGGCGGCGACCTGTCCGGCGGCCAGCAGCAGCAGCTCGCCATCGGCCGCGCCATGGTGCGGCGACCGAAGCTCCTCCTGCTGGACGAGCCGACGGAAGGCATCCAGCCCTCCATCATCATCCAGATCGGCAACGCCATCGACTATCTGCGCCAGCGCGGCGACATGGCGATCCTGCTGGTGGAGCAGTATTTCGAGTTCGCCCGCGATCTGGCCGACACCTTCGCCGTGATGGAGCGCGGCGAGATCGTCATGTCCGGTACCCGCGCCGAGATGGACGAGGACAAGATCCGCGCCAACATGACGGTGTGAGATCGACGGGACGGCGGAACGCCGTCTAATCGCTATCCGGTGTCCGGCCCAATTCCCGTTCCGCCACCCGAGCACGGTCCGCCCGCTTCGGCCGGGGCGCTTGCGCGTGCGAATCTCTGTCGCACCTCAGCGCTGCATTATGATGTTTCATACATTACTATAGCATGTTAGACACCTACATCAGATATCTCAATTGGACCTGACATCTCGTGATCACCGCCGCCCAGATGCGCGCCGCGCGCGCCCTCCTCGGCATCGACCAGAAAACGCTGGCGGAAAAGGCCGGCGTGTCCGTGCCGACCATCCAGCGGATGGAGGCGAGCCCCGGCAACGTGCGCGGGGTGGTGGAAAGCCTGACCAAGGTCGTCGAGGCGCTGGATGCCCTCGGCATCGAACTGATCGGCGACAACGCACCGAGCACGGCCCTGGGCCGCGGCGTCCGCCTGAAGGAGCCCGCCCCGCCGCGCGGAGGCTGATGACCGCCCGCCGCAGGTCATGCCCTGAGCGGCCGCCCTGCAGAATTTTCTTCGAACCGCAGATCCGGACGGAAACCCGGCTCCCCCGTGTCCCGGATCTGCTTGAGGATGCCCGGAGATGACCACCGTCACCGGCCAGACCAGCCCGAGCTTCGCCGAGCTCTTCACCCCGAAGCTCGTCACCGTCCTGCGCGAGGGCTACGGCCTTTCGCAGCTCAAGGCCGACGCGATTTCGGGACTGACCGTCGCGATCGTCGCGCTGCCGCTGTCGATGGCGATCGCCATTGCCTCCGGCGCGACGCCCGCCCAGGGGCTCTACACGGCGATCGTCGGCGGTTTCTTCGTGTCGCTGCTCGGCGGCAGCCGCTTCCAGATCGGCGGTCCGGCCGGCGCCTTCATCGTGCTGGTGGCGGCGACCGTCGCCGCCCACGGCATGGAGGGGCTGTTTCTGGCCACGATCCTCTCCGGCCTGATCCTCGCCGCGCTGGGGCTGTTGCGCCTCGGCACCTACATCAAGTTCATCCCCTATCCGGTCACGGTCGGGTTTACGGCGGGGATCGCCGTCATCATCTTCGCCAGCCAGCTCAAGGAGCTGTTCGGGCTGAGCCTGTCGGGCGCCGAGCCCGGGCCGCTTCTGGACAAGCTGCCGGTGCTGTGGGCCGCCGCGCCCACCGCCGACCCGGCGACCATCGGGCTGGCGCTCGCCACCATCGTCATCATCGTCGCGCTGAAGCGGCTGCGCCCGCACTGGCCGGGCCTGCTCATCGCCGTGGCCGCCGCAACCGCCGCGACCTATGCGGCCGGCCTGCCGGTGGCGACCATCGGCTCCAAGTTCGGCGGCATTCCGAGCCAGCTGCCCATGCCGAGCCTGCCGGACATCACCGTGGACAAGATCGTCGCCGTGCTGCCGAGCGCAGTGTCGTTCGCGCTTCTGGGCTCGATCGAGTCGCTGCTGTCGGCCGTCGTTGCCGACGGCATGACCGGCCGCCGCCACCGCTCCAACTGCGAGCTGGTCGCCCAGGGCGTGGCCAACGTGGCGTCGGGCCTGTTCGGCGGGATCTGCGTGACCGGCACCATCGCCCGCACGGCGACCAACGTCCGCTCCGGCGCCCATGGCCCCGTGTCGGGCATCCTCCACGCCGCCTTTCTGGCCATCTTCATCCTGGTCGCCGCGCCGCTGGCGAGCTTCATTCCGCTGGCGAGCCTCGCCGGCGTGCTCGCGGTGGTCGCCTGGAACATGATCGAAAAGCACGCCTTCGCCACCCTGATCCGCACGTCGCGCGGCGACGCGGTGGTGCTTCTGGCGACCTTCCTGCTGACAGTCTTCCGCGACCTGACCGAGGGCATCGTGGTGGGCTTCGCCATCGGGTCGGTGCTGTTCATCCACCGCATGTCGAAGACCACCGCGATCGAGACCGAGCGGCCGTTCGTGTCGGAGGACCGGGCCGACAGCGCCGACGGGGACAGGGAACCCTACCACGAGGCCGGTGCCGACCGGGACGTGGTGGTCTACCGGATTTCCGGCGCGTTCTTCTTCGGAGCCGCCGCATCGGTCGGCGCCATCCTGGACCGGATCGCCGACACCCACCGGGTGCTCATCATCGACTTCGCCGCGGTCCCCTTCATCGATTCCACCGCCGCCAACACCATCGGCGGCATGGTCGAAAAGGCCCGGCGGCGCGGGGTGAAGGTCTTCCTGTCGGGCACCACCCACGACGCCCGGCGCACCCTGGTCACCCACGGCATCAAGCCGCCGGACGTCTCGTTCGAACACTCGGTGGCCGAGGCCCGGTCCAAGGCCCACCTGGTGCTGGCCCGGGTGTGACTCAGGTCCGGTCGAACCCGGTCCATGCGAGCGCGCGCTTCAGCTCTTCCGTCGCGTTTTCCAGATAGCAGCGGCCGTGGGCGAGGATCACCCGCTCCGGCGCCCAGTCGACCATCATCTTAGCCGCCCGCCGGACCTGATCCTTCGGCTTGAACACGAACCGCAGGTCGCGCGGGGTGGAGCCGTGCGGATCGACCACGCCGCCCAGCCCCATGAGGGTGTGCGCGAGGAAGCCGTGCAGATGGTCGGGTTCGAAATTCTCGATGAGATCGGTGAGGATCAGCGTGCGCGAACCGCGATGAAAGAACTCGACTTCGGTG